>JAMWBP010000120.1 GCA_023819365.1 Candidatus Omnitrophota bacterium | reverse complement strand
CCTGTCCCTGTTGCTGAGATATTTCCACTATTGTCAAGGGTGATATTGCCACCTGAACAATTAGCAGGCACAGAATAAAAATAAGTCCATGCCTCAGAAGAAGCAGAAACCCCATAAACCTCTACATAATCTCCTGTCCCTGTGATTGCTATATCACCACTATTGGTAAGAATAACATTGCCACCTTCTGATGTAGGGGGTTCCATCGGACTATACGCATAAGAGTAAGCATAAACCCCATAAACATATACCTCAGATCCTCCTGTCCCTGTTGCTGAGATATTTCCACTATTGGTAAGTGAAATATTACCACCTGAACCTATATTATACGCAGAAGAGTAAGCATAAACCCCATAAACATATGCATCATAACTAATTACTACTACAACCTCCATATTACCCTGATGGTCTATAGTGTTTGTCTCCCTCGTTGTGTAAACACCATATGCTGTTGCACTCCCTTCATTGGCTCCAGATACAACCCCTTCTGCATCTTCTGTAAATGTAAGCACCAGTGTAGTATCGTGTTCTACATATACACCATATGCAGTCGTGCCTTCTTCTCCATATTCCCCATCTATTTCCGCATAAGTTGTCCCACTCTCTATCGTTATCCTATCTGCAAAAACACGAGAAACAAAAGACACGCTTACACAAAGAACCACTGCTACCAACCACCTTCTTATACCTTTCATTCCTTCCCTCCCTGTTTTTCATTTGACTGGGAAATACCTGCCTTTATCTCTTTCCACTTTGCCTTCTGTTCCTTTGTAAGCATCTGGTCAATCTTCCTCCCTGTCTCAAGGGCATCTACCACTATCTCGCCCCTTAATCTGTATATCTCTCTCACCAGTTTACCTATCTCCTTTATATCCCCTTCACTTGCTAACAAGTCCTTTAATTCCTTATCCTTTTCTTTTATCTTTTCTAAATTGCCTGACACACGCTTCTCATAATCAGTTATAAGTTTTCCTATCTCTTTTACCTGCTTCTCGGTTAATCCTACCTCTGCCTTATAGTCAAGTATTGTCTTTTTCTCTTGTGTCTGCCCACTACTACCCTGCGAAAATATATTAACGGATGTCAACACAAACACTATGACAAATAGGTATAGAAACCACTGACACAAGAATCTAACTCTTGCTTTTCTCATATCTTCCCTTTATTTCAGTTTTATTTTAACACCCTCTTTTTTTTGTCAAATTTTGCCCCCTCACCCTGCCCCTCACCCTAACCCTCTCCCCATGGGGGCGAGGGAAAAGCCCCCTCACCCTAACCCTCTCCCCATAGGGGAGAGGGGAAAGGTGAGGGGGATAAAAGGGAGAGGGATGGGAGAGGAGATATAGTATGGCAAGGTAAAAAAGAAGGAAACAAAGGGTGAGAGAATATTAGTAGGTCCAAAAATCAAAGCAACAGAAAATTTTTAAGGAGTGTCTTGCCGTATTCTGTCAGGACTGCCTCAGGGTGAAACTGGACGCCAAAAAGTTTATGTTTCTTGTGGCGGATACCCATTATCTCACCTTCTTTTGTCCATGCATCAACAATTATCTCTGGTGGTAAAGAACTATTTTTAATAATGAGTGAGTGGTATCTTGTGGCAGTAAAAGGCGATGGGATAGACCTGTAAATACCTGTCTTCTTGTGGTATATAAGGGATGTCTTTCCATGCATCAGTTGGTCTGCCTTAACAATTTTTCCACCGTATACATAGCCGATACACTGATGCCCTAAACATACACCTAATAAAGGTATTTTCCCTGCAAAATTTTTTATCACATCACAGGAAATCCCTGCATCTTCTGGTTTTCCTGGTCCTGGAGAGATAACTATGTGGGATGGATTTAACTTCTTAATTTTTTCAATGGTGATAGCATCATTCCTGAATACAATAACCTTTTGTTTCAATTCTCCGAAGTACTGGACAAGGTTATAGACAAAGGAGTCATAGTTGTCTATCATTAAAAGCATTATTATATCCTCCTTGCAAGTTTATATGCCTCCATAAGTCCTCTTGCCTTATTTTCTGTCTCTCTGTATTCTCGTTCAGGGACAGAATCAGCAACAATCCCTGCACCTGCCTGTATGTATAGTTTATCACCTTTGATAAAAAAAGTCCTTATTGTTATACAGAAGTCCATATTCCCCTGTAAACTGAAATATCCCACTGCACCTGCATAAGGCCCCCTTTTTTCCGGCTCAATCTCTTCTATGATTTCCATTGCCCTTATCTTTGGTGCACCTGATACAGTCCCAGCAGGGAATGATGCCTTTAGAAGGTCAACAGCACCTTTACCTTTTTTAAGCATCCCTTCCACATTTGAGACAATATGCATCACATGTGAGTATTTTTCTATAACCATCAGTTCGGTAACCTTTACACTTCCGGGGATACATACCCTTCCTAAGTCATTCCTTCCTAAATCCACAAGCATTATATGTTCAGCCCGTTCCTTCTCATCAGCAAGCAGTTCTGTCTCTAATTTTGCCTCTTCTTTTTCATCTTTACCTCTGGGCCTTGTCCCAGCAATAGGCCTTATAGTTGCTTTTTCTCCATTTAATTTTACTAATATTTCAGGGGAAGAGCCAACCAGTGTAAACTCACCTGCGTCAAGATAAAACATATAAGGAGAGGGATTTACACTTCTTAAAGCCCTGTAGATATAGAAAGGTGAAACATCTAACTCTTTCTCCCACCTCTGAGATATAACTGCCTGTATAATATCTCCCTCTTTGATGTATCTTTTTACCTTTTTTACTGCATCTATGAAAACACTACGGTTAAAGTTGCTTTTGAAATGGTTGTCTTCAATACTGCAAGATAATGGTTGCTCTAATAATAAAGTGTGTTTTTCCATCTGGTTTTTGAGTGCTTCAAGCCGGGAACAACCATTTTGATAAGTTTCTTTAGAAGAAACATCTTTTGTATTAACATTGGTAACAAGAATAATCTTCCTTTTGAAGTGGTCAAATATAACCATATCACCTGCAAGGATAAAAAAGAAGTCAGGGGTATTTAGAATATCAGGTGAAATATCAGGCAGTTTTTCAATCTGTCTGACAAAGTCATAGGAAAAATAGCCAATCAACCCACCTGTAAAGCCAGGTAGGTTAGTATATGATGGAGATCTGTTTTCCAGAAGGGTCTTATCTATAACAGAAGTGGGATTTTCTGAATCTATAATCTGTTTTTCACCTGAACGGTTGTCATATATCTTAACCTCTTTTCCTTTACCCCTTATAACCAGTTCAGGGTTTGTCCCTAAAAATGAGTATCTACCAACCTTTTCTTCCTGTTCTGCACTTTCTAATAGGAAGTTATATGTGCCCTTTCTGATTTTAAGAAATGCAGAAACAGGGGTCTCCATATCCCCTATCATCTCTGTATATAGAGGGACCCGAAAGTATCTTGCTGTTAACTTCTTAAATTTTTTATAGTCAGGATATATATCCATCAGAGTAATATCTATAATGGGACAAAGCACATAAAATTTCCCTTGTTAATACTAGTGTTATTCTTCAATAATAATTGCCTCTACAGGACAACTTTCGGCTGACTCTTTCACTTTATCAGCAAGGTCTTCCGGGACGATAGGTGACTTTACAATAGAAACTGCCTCAGGCATTTCAAATACCTCAGGGCAGATATCCACACAAAGCCCACATCCAGTACACAGCGACTCATCAACCCTTACTTTCATTAAGTCCTCCTTGTAAAAATAAAAAAATCAAGTAAAATAACTTTCCGCAAAATTTTAATATCTATATTTCTATTTGTCAACCCCCCCGATACCTTATTAAAAATCTATACGAAAATATCCATCTCTGAGGAAATTTTATAAAAGGTAAAATGTGGGTGGATAATGTTAAAAAAGGAGTTAGAAGTGGTGATAAGGAGAAGGAT
>JAMWBP010000119.1 GCA_023819365.1 Candidatus Omnitrophota bacterium | reverse complement strand
AGGATACCGAGAAGTACTTTGCCCTTTTAAAGGTTGAAAGTGTAAATAGTGAACCACCTGAAAGTATACAGTCAAGGATTCCCTTTGAAGAACTTACCCCTATACATCCAAACCAGCGACTTTTGCTTGAGACAACACCTGAAGAGATAACTACACGGGTAATAGACCTTGTTACACCTATAGGTAAAGGACAGAGAGGACTGATTGTATCACCACCAAGGGCAGGTAAAACTGTTATTCTCCAGAAACTTGCCAATGCAATAGCGAAAAACCACCCTGAAGTATATCTGATTGTATTGCTTGTAGCAGAAAGACCTGAAGAAGTTACAGAGATGCGTAGAATTGTAAAAGGAGAAGTAATAAGTGCTACATTTGACGAATCTCCTGAAAGACATACACAGGTAGCGGAAATAGTAATGGAAAAAGCAAAACGCCTTGTTGAACACAAAAAAGATGTTGTTATTCTTCTTGATAGTATCACACGACTTGCAAGGGCTTATAATGTACTTGTACCCCATACGGGAAAGATTATGTCAGGCGGTCTTGAATCCACTGCACTTGATAAACCAAAAAGATTCTTTGGTGCAGCAAGAAATATTGAAGAAGGAGGAAGTTTAACAGTGATAGGCACAGCACTTATAGATACAGGGAGTAAGATGGATGATGTTATCTTTGAAGAGTTCAAGGGGACAGGTAATATGGAGATTAATCTTGAAAGGAAACTTGCTGACAGAAGAATCTTCCCTGCTATAGATATCAATAGGTCAGGGACAAGAAGAGAGGAACTCCTTGTAAATCCAGATGAATTGCAACTTATGTGGCTTTTAAGAAAGGTTCTTGCCCCCTTAAACCCCATAGAGGCAATGGAACTTTTAATAGCAAGGATGAGAAGCACCAAGACAAATATAGAACTTCTACTTAACATCAAAGCACAGACCCAGTAAGGAAACCCTTTATGCTCCAGACAATTTACATAGCAAGTTTTTTAGTGGCTTTTTGTTCATATCTTTTAGGTATATCTATCTCCTTCTTTCTTGCCCAGGTAAAACACAGCGGGCCATTAATTATAGGACTGGCTGGCTTTACAGGTAATTTCTTCTATACTTTAATAACTTTTGTCCTATCCCGTTATTCTGAAAATAAAAACAATTCAATTTTTATTTATTCACCGCTGGTTATGGGTATTGTGTATTTCCTTATACCTTTTTCCCCGGTCCCGCTTATATTTTTGCTTTTGATGGTTGGAAGTTCTACACATGCCTTCTTCTGGCCATCTACACAAAAATGCCTCTCTGGTGCTGATGATTTGAAAATAGGAATCTATAACCTTTTCTGGGGTGGTGGAGTTATAGTAGGTTCTTTTTTAGCCGGGTTCATATACTCATTAAATCCAGCCATACCATTCTTCACAATACTATCTATTCATTTTATAGTTTTTATCCTGCTTATATTCCAGAAGAAGAATCTACTTTCTGTAGATAATATACACCAATCTGAACATCTGACAGAGAAACCATTGCCTTTAGAAACAATCCGTGATATCAGGACCCTGAGTTTTATCCATTTCTTTGTGATGGGTTCTGTCTTTTACCTTTATCCTAAACTTGGGCTCTTAAAGGGTTTTACGCCACAGATTATAGGGAGTATAATAGGTATTCTTCTTATCAGTAGGTTTATTACATTTTTACTTCTTATTGATAAGCCACTTATACTACTTCCAGCAAGGTTTGTTATATCCTGTAGTTTATTTTGCATAAGTTGTATACTGGTGGGATATGGTAAAAATCCTTCTGTTGTAGTTACAGCAGTTATTATATTAGGCAGTACAGGTGCTGTCTCTTATCACAACAGTTTGTTGATGCATATAAAATACAACCTGAAAACAGAAATACATGAATGTATTATAGGGGCAGGGGTATTTTCTGGTTCTCTCGTTGCAGGGCTATTAGGACAGATATTTAATCTTTCGCTTGCCTATGTAATTATAGGTACTTTTATATTTATTGTCGGATTATGGCTCAGCAGAAAATACCTGTTTAGACAGAGATAGATAGTACTGCCATTATTGTTTAATGTTTCTTTTAATTATTTTAATTGAACAGATACCTTTATTCTTATCTATAAATTTTATTCTGTAGTCAAATCCGTATTTTTCTATAATTCTTTTATACAGAATATCGCAGTGTTCGCAGTAGTAAGGATATTTTTCAACTTTTCTTTGATTCATAATCCCCACTGAGGGACATTTCTTCATATATATTCTAAAGTGCTTTTTTCCTACTTCCATACAGTATTCCGCTTTTTCCTCTGTAAGTGTATGTGTCCAGTATTCTGCCATACCTGCTATACCTTTTTCTTCTACAAGGTGTTCAAGATTTGTAAGAAAGTTATCAGATATATAAATCCAGAAATCAACTACTGCCTTTTTACCATATCTTTTGTGTAGAAACTTAAAAAGTTCATTATAGGCAAGGATAAACTCTGTACAGGAAATCATTTTATCTCCTTCTAAATATCTGAATACACCTACCTGTCTTTTGTTGGTAAGATACTTCTGAAACAAGTCCTGTTTCTCTTGCAATTACTCTATTTATCACCCTGCACTGGATACAAAAGTCCTTGTATACAGGATATCCAACCTTTCGCATATGGGATATCGCAGGACATTCTATAACTTTCAATACTACTTCTCTTTCTTTTCTCTCTATTTTGAATTTCGCTTGCTCAAGAGAAAAGATTTTATCCCAGTATTTCTCAATTGCAATAAGTCCTTCTTTTTTAATTTTATTTATAAGTCCCCTGTACATAGTCCTGCCACAAACTTCTAAAAATTCCTCTAAACTTTTCTTACCGAACCTTTTTACAAGATACTCAAAGCCAACACTTAAAGCACCATGAAAGTCCTTGTGTATTTTTTCTGCCATAATTTTTAAAGGGTATATTCAGGAAATGCCTTTTTCCACTCTTTATAAAGCGCCTTCTCCTCTTCTTCACTGAGTTTTTCTCTCAGAGGAGCCCTTCCATAGCCAGCATCTATTCCCCTGAACTTTAATGCTACCTTCCAGGATGTAATACCATCATAATATTTTTTTAATAGAGACACAGCAACTGTAATCTTTTTCTGTAATTCCATTGCCTTTTTTATGTCTCCTTCCTTAAAACTTTTATATATCTCCACAAATATCTCAGGTAATACATTCTGTGTAGAGCCAATACATCCCACAATACCCATTGTAAGCGCAGGAAGAAACAACTCATCAGGACCTGTAAATGCAATCCACTTTCCTTCTGCTTTAATAAGCAGGTCCTGAAGTAAATACATATCAGGGTATGTATATTTAAGTCCTATAATATTTTCTATCTCAAGGAATTTTATTATCTGGTCATTGGAGAGGATAATACCTGTTGTTGCAGGGATATAGTAGATAAAGAATGGAAGGGAAGTGCTTTCGGCTACTGCTTTGTAGTAGTTATAGACCTCCTTAAAACCAATTCTGTAATAGATAGGTGGGATTGATGAGATTGCATCCATTTTCATCTTTTCGGAATGCCTTGCAAGTTCAATTGCATTTTTAGTATTGAGAGCGCCACCTATATGGACTATCAAACGGACCTTATTATCTGCCTCTTCTTTAACTGCTTCAACCACATATTTTCTCTCATCAACATCCATTGAAGGTCCCTCTCCTGACCCACCACATATATAAAGTCCGTCTACACCTTTTGAGATAAGAAATTTTACAAGTTTTTTCAACCGCCTTTCACATACATTGCCTCTCTCATTGAATGGTGTCAGAAGCGCTGCATATACCCCATAAAAATTTTTCTCCATATATCTCCTTTCACTTTGCAGAAAGTCCACCGTCCATAATAATGTTTTCACCTGTAATATATGAACTTGCATCAGAAGCAAGAAATACCCCAACCC
>JAMWBP010000118.1 GCA_023819365.1 Candidatus Omnitrophota bacterium | reverse complement strand
GGGCAGACCGCCGCCACCGTGACACTCTGCTCCCCAACCTCTACTGCCTGAAGCGTTCCTCAAAGATAAATCTGCCTTTTCTTTTTCTTCATCGGTTATTATCCATACCAGACCTATCTCATTTAGGGGATACTCAACATCTGAAGGAGGATATCCTATCTCCTGTACCAATCTCAAAAAGTAAATAACCTGATGCTCTTTTTTAAAATTACTACTTCGCTTGACCCTTTTGGTAAGAAGAAGCGACCTGCCATCTGTAGGATATCCTATCCTTTGAGGTATCCCTGCAATAAAAAATAATAATGCAGATGAAAAAGAGTGAGGGAAAAGAAGTCCCATCTCAAATTGTTTCTGTCTAATCTCACGGGATATCCGTAATATACTTTTGTTTAAAGTGATTATCTCATCTATTGATGGATTGGCTTTAAAGACATCTCGTGTCCATTCCTTTGCCAGGACAGCGATATGTGCTACAGGAAATTTCTTCCTTAAGAAGGTAAGTGCAGGTGTTATAAGAACCGCATCTCCTATCCAGTTTGGAGCCCTTACAATAATTCTTTGCATTCTATCAATTATATCAAAAATTTACACAAAATTAAACCCTTTCTAGCTTGGATCATAGATTTTTCAAGAGTGCCTTACATTGAATATTTTGTAAAGATATAGTATAATTTTAATTTGGGTTATTGGAATTTGAAAAATCCGATGGGTGAAGGATTTATTATAGAATGAATAATATTCCTGTACTGATGTATCACCATATCAATAAGGTCGGTTCTTTTATCAATGTCACACCAGAAAACTTTGAAAGGCAGATAGGATTCTTAAAAAAAAATTCTTATCAGACCCTTAATGTAAAAGATTATATAGAGATAGTGGAGGCGCAAAAGGATGTTCCTAAAAAAGCAGTGATGATTACCTTTGATGATGGCTGGCTTGATAACTGGGTATATGCGTTTCCTGTCCTCAAAAGATATGGACTGAAAGCCGTGTTATTTGTTGTTACATCACATATTGCAGAAAAAGGAAAAAGGGGAAGAATAGATATAGGAGAGGCACTGGAACTGCCTGTTCATGAAGAATGTCAGAAGAAGATTGAATCGGGTTATGGTGCAGAGGTTATGCTTTCTTGGGAAGAACTCAAAGAGATGGAAGGTTCTGGTATAATAGATATTCAGTCCCATACCCATACCCACAGAAAATTACACAGTTTATATCAAGACCCTAGAAAAATAATGGAGGTTTTAATGTATGAACTGAAGACCTCTAAACAGATAATAGAAGAAAGATTGGGTAAAGAATGTAGTGCCATTTGCTGGCCCTGGGGTATATATAATAAAGAATATATTGAAGCGGCAAAGAGATGTGGATATAAACTGGCATTTACTACACAAAAGGGAATTAATTCGCCTATGACAGACCCTTATAGAATCAAACGTATTGTCATTGGAAATATCGGCTCTTTTGAATTCAGATATAAATTATTTTTCTATTCTAAGAGATGGTTAAGTACTCCTTATTTAAAGTTAAAAAATTTAGGTGGTTCAATTGATTAAGATACTCCACACAGAATGGTCTGATGGATTTGGTGGCCAGGAGAGAAGGGTCTTAGCTGAAATTATTGGATTGAGGCAACGTGGGTACTCTGTTTCACTCTCTTGTAGGCGAAATTCTGTAATCAGGGAGTATGCGGAAAAATATGGAATAAGGACATATCTTCTGCCTTTCCGTAGCCTTTATGATATAAGGAGCATCTTTCTCCTTTTAAGAGTCATCAAAAAAGAAATGTTTGATATTGTAAATACGCATAGCAGTGTTGATTCGTGGATTGGGGGCATTGCGGCTAAACTTGCAAAAGTCCCGATTATTATTAGAACAAGGCATCTTGATATACCCTGTAAAAGAGATGTTTTGCATTTCATACACTATCTGCCAGATATGTACATTACATGTGGTGAGACCATGCGTAAAAACCTGATTGAAAAAGGGAAGTTTCCCTCTGATAAAATCATCAGTATCCCTACAGGTATCAGTGAGGACTTTTTCAATGTAAAAAGAGACCTCAATGCCAAAATAAAATATGGGTTAGATAAAACTTCAATAGTTATAACAAATGTGGGAATTTTGAGAAAGGTTAAAGGACATAAAACGACCTTACAGGCAGTAAAAAGTGTAGTAAGACACTTCCCAAATGCCAAATTTCTGATAGTTGGTGATGGACCATACAGAAAAAACCTTGAAGAACTAACAGATATCCTTGGAATTAAGCAATATGTTATATTTACAGGTTTCATAGACAATATTCCAGAAATCTATTCTTTTGCCGATGTTGCTATCTTAACTTCATGGTCAGAAGGTATTCCTCAAAGCATCCTTCAAGCAATGGCTGCTGGTGTACCTGTGGTGTCTACAGAAGTAGGGGGAGTGCCTGAGGTTATTAAACAGGAAAAGACAGGATTACTTGTTAAACCAGGTGATTATGAGGCATTGGCAGGTTGTATAGTAAGAATATTGAGAAATCCGACTTTCGCTGCGGCCCTTGCGAAAAATGCTAAGGAATTCGTAAAAAGAGATTATTCCGTAGAGTGTATGCTGGATAAAATAGAAGACCTTTATGCACATCTTTTGAAGAAATGATAATTTTACATACAGAGACATTAAAACACTGGGGTGGACAGCAGAATAGGATACTAAAGGAAGCCATTGGCCTTATCCAAAAGGGCCATAGAGTTATTATTGTCTGCAACAGAAGAAGTATCCTTGCTCAGAAGGCAAAAGGGAATGGAATAAAGACATATGAGGTCAGGATGAGAGAGAGAGCATATCTTCAAATACCAAAATTGATTGATATAATAAGAAAAGAAAACATAGATATTGTATGTACCCATAGTTCTCTTGATAGTTGGGCAGGAGGACTTGCTGCAAAATTAACAAGAAGAAAATTAGTCAGATTCCGGCACAATCTTTTTCCGATTGGTAAGAACCTTTTCGCAAAATTTATTTATTCTATCCCGGATAGAATTGTAGCCATCAGCAGCAGTATCAGGGATGTATTGATAAGAAATGGATTGAGGGGAGAAAAGATTTCAGTAATTCCCAGCGGTGTTGATATCAATATATTTCAACCTGATGTAGAGGATATAAGAATGGAATTAAATATACCCTCTGGTACACTAATATTGGGTAACACCTCCACATTTACAAAGGTAAAGGGACAGGAATTCCTTCTTACAGCATTCAATAGGATATACAAAAAGTTTCCCTGTATCCTGCTGTTGGCAGGGAGAGTAAGTGATAAAAGCAAATATCTTTCTTATGTAGATAAAGAATTAGAAGATAAGATTCTTTTTCTTGGGCATAGAGAGGACATTCCCAGGGTTTTGAAAACAATTGATATTTTTATCTTTCCATCAATTAATGAAGGACTTGGGACTGCATTACTTGAGGCAATGGCAATGGAAAGACCGGTTTTGGTTTCAGATATACCAACCTTTAGGGAGTTTATTATAGATGGAGTAAATGGATTATTTTTCAAAGTAGGCAACCCTGAGGATATAGAGGAAAAGATATACTTGTTGATAAGAGACAGACATTTAAGGGATATTCTCGGGAAGAATGCGCGCAAAACTATTTCAGAGAGGTTCAGTATAGAGACAATGATAGAGAAGACAGAGCAATTATATAAGGAAATTTATTGATGTTATCTAATTATGGAAAAGATTAAAAACAATATAGCAGTTTTTTATAGCAAAAAAGATTTTGCCCCATTGGTCATCAAATTTTGCAATATAGTTGGGAAATATCCTTCATCTTTAGGTCCATTTCGTGGAATAGACAATGAGGCAAAGATACTTTTTGCTTCTTCTGGTTTTATACTCTACCCTACTGTAAAAAAGACAATACTACTTTATGAAAAAACAACAGATTGTTTTTTAAAA
>JAMWBP010000117.1 GCA_023819365.1 Candidatus Omnitrophota bacterium | reverse complement strand
GCAATTGAAATGTCTGTAAATTTAAAATATCTTGCTTGGCTCCCAGCAGGATTGGGCTTTTTCCTTGGCACTTTATTGATGAGATTTGCAGATAAAATTTTGCCTCATTTGCATCTTGGATATCCTGACTCTGAAGCAGAGGGAATAAAGACAAATTTGAACCATACAATGCTTTTAATTTTCGCAATCACACTTCACAATATCCCTGAGGGACTTGCAGTAGGTGTTGCAATTGGGGCTACATCATTTGGGCTGCCAGAGGCAACAATCGCAGGAGCACTTGGTCTTGCACTCGGGATAGGAATACAAAATATCCCTGAAGGATTTGCAGTTTCAATTTCAATGAGAAGAGATGGCACATCTAGGATGAGAAGTTTTATGTATGGACAATTATCTGCTGTTGTGGAACCAATCTTTTCTGTTATTGGAGCAATCGGCGTGATGCTTGCAAAACCACTATTGCCATACTCTATGGGCTTTGCGGCTGGAGCAATGATATTTGTTGTCATTGAAGAACTTATTCCTGAATCACAGAAGAACAATAATATCCATCTTTCAACAGCAGGAACAATTGCCGGATTTCTTGTAATGATGATACTTGATGTTGCCTTTGGTTAAAATGAAGATATGGGTCAGGGCTTGCTTTTCCAATTTTACGATACCCGCCTCCACTCCTTTTTCCTCGTTGGTGTTCTTATAAAGAAAAGGGGTCTTTCGTATTTCATTTTGTAGCGATGGCATTTATACCGCGAATTGCACAATGGATTACACCACCGGAAATTTAATCAGAATTGTAAATCATTCTTGATGTTTCCAGATTGAGGTAAATGCCTCCATTACACCCTGTGCATAGGGATAGGTACTGGTTATACCACCTACTGCTTTTATGTGTCTCTTCACTTCCTCAGAGGCGTTATAGGGACATATCGGATGTCTTGAGACGGATGGCTCCATCATTTGTATATCCGCGGGTTCATCACCTGCAACAACTATTTGTTCAGGAGATAGACCAGTTATTCTCATAAGTTCCCTTACGGGCTCTCCTTTATTCAGGATTGATGGATAGGCAACTAAACTTCCATTTCCCTTTTTCACTACAAAATTTTTAACGTTTATTTCTCCAATAAAATCATCAAACTTCTCTTTTTCTTTTTCACCGGCGATGAAATGAAACATATGCCCGTAGAAGTACATCTTTGCAGGGTTAAATTTTGAACATATGCGCCTCATTAGGGGATAAAGTTCTTTCTCTATTATCTCCTGCACCTTTCTTTCCATATCTCTCGTGTAGGGCTGGATAAATTCCAGACAGGATTTCTTCACCCTCACTATCCTCAATCCCATCTCCCCTATAAGGAATGAAGGTCTGCTCTTGACATTACTTACCAGCACAAGATGCCACTGACCGTTAACATCCCAGGTAGAGTTTATACCCCACATCCAGCCGTCTTTTGAAATAGAATCAAGAAATTTTGAAAACTGGTCAGGCAGTTTCGCATAAGGTTCCTGCCCGGGTATAAGCACTGTTCCATCCAGATCAAAGATAAACAATTTCTTCTTATTCATTATCTCACTCCAGTATCGGGTCTGCCCATACACCATGTGGATGTAATTGGGTGTTCATTTTTTCTCACTGAGATAATTAACCTGTCTTATCTTACCTTGAAACCGTTCCAATGAAGACCGGCTCGGTTTCTTTTATCTTTAGAACTTCTGAAAATCTTTCACTGCTTATCTCACTGGAAAAGAAATCAAATTTTTTATGTGTTCCTGCTTTCCATGGAAGTATAATTTCGGCAGATACCCTCTCCACAATAATCGGTAGCCCCCCTTCATTCTCAACTATACTCCATGCCAATGGATACTTATACCCTGCCTGTGTGAAAAACTGCAGTTTTGATATATCCTCTTTATAACCGGTATTATGCGATGTACTTACAATAGTGTAGATAAGTTTTCTGGAATCCTTTATGGCTTTCCCGTCATCAGACGCAATAACGAAAACCACGAAATCCCTGCTGATTTTCTTAACTGCAACTCCATCCTTAAAATCTACAATGCTTCCAACCGGTGTCCCTGAAAAAGCTTTGACATATGCATTGTCAACCTTCATATAACCCTTCTCCCAGTTAATCTCAACTCCGTTGTCCCACTTAAGCGGACATTCAATCTTCTCTGTTATCTCACCTGACCATTTCAGGTTTGCAAATTAAAAGAGAAAGAATGTTGTAAAGTAAATTACTGTATATCTCTGGAAAGGGAGTAATGTATAAAGCACGAACATTAATTCCTAAAGATATAACAACTCCTTTTTCAACATAATTAACTACAACTACAGGAAAGAATCCTTCTATGTCTCTCCCCTCATCAGTTAAATTTTTTGTAGGAATATTAAAAATAATTGCTTCCATTAAAGGTTTTGCGCTACCAGAAAGTGTATAATAAGTAGTTATATAATTAGAATGTGGTATTTTAAAAGGTAGATCAAGTTCGACAAATTCAGAAGGTAAGTTTTTTGTAAGTTCTGGGAAATAAGAAGTTGCCCTGATTTTTTTTATAAGATTAAAAGTTGGCTTTGCTGCGATGGATGTCCCTGCAATTTCCTGCCAGAAATTAAAAACTATATCTTTTGATTTAATATCTTCAGAATCAAATAAACCATTTTTGTTCACATCCAGATATTCAGGTCCTATAAAATCCCTTATCAAACATCCACCAGATTTCACAAATTCTTTTAATATATCCAATGAATTCTCAGGAAGAATAAGTTTGGACCCGGGAATAATAACAACTGCAAATTTTTTTAATTCATCAAGTGAAGAAAGTTTTTCATCTTCAACTATTTCTACTGTATATTTCAGTTCTTTTAAATTTTTATTCTCCTTCAGTATCTTTTCCCACACTTCCTGTTGAAACTCTTTTTTATAAATCCCTTCTTTTTTATCAAATCTCATATCAGCAACGATGCCTATTTTTTCCCCTTCTGTATGTAAAATATTTGAAAAAAATATTATAAATAAAAAAGTTAAGAAAAATAGAATTTTCTCATTCATTTCCCTCCTTTTGTCAAAATTTTCAATTTATTTTTCTATGAGTTTTTTACCTGTGAACCATTCAACTGCACCTTTTGTTATAATGGCATTAATACCACTAAGTTCTTTTTCAGTTTCATCCAGATGAAGGTTTATTGTTCCATCAAATATTACTTTCCCTTTTCCTGATAAACCTGCAACTACAACAGGAGATTTATTTGTATCAATAAGTAATACTATGCCTTCATCTCCAGGAATAGCAGTTATATGGTCATAATATAAATGTCGTCCAGAATCTCCTTTTTTAAGAGGATTTAAAACTGGATGGTCAACAACTGCAGTAAGAAGGTCTCCATCTTTTACATATTTCACATCAACTCTGTCTTTACCATATTTTACTATTTCCGGGAAAGGAGTTCTCTGTCCAAATGGACTTCTTACATATCCTATTAAATCGTGCTGAAATAAAACTCCTCTTCCACCTTCCTTTACATAATGAGGTATATTAATAAAATAAGCATTTTCAGTTATGTTTCCTTGCATTATAAATAAACAATCATATTTATCAAGTGTTGCAAGATTTTCTAATTCTACTTCTCCTATTATTTCTGATTCAACATTTTTAAACTTATCAAAAAACTGTTTCGTTGCCTGTGCTCCATGTCCTCTCAATATTCCTATTTTTATTTTTTCTTCTGTTAACTTTGGCTCAATTTTGAATGTTAATGAAGATAATGTATCTTTAAGCATTTTTTCTAATTCCGAAGGGGTTGGTTTAACATCTCCCCTTTCATGAAAAGGTGGAAAAGGGGTAAGGTCTTTTTCATTTTTTGTCTGTTCTAATATTTTTTCAACATATGCTCGATTTTTATTGAAATTGATAATTCCTTCTTCTATCACATTTTTT
>JAMWBP010000116.1 GCA_023819365.1 Candidatus Omnitrophota bacterium | reverse complement strand
TGTTTATACATTGTTACGCAGTTATGCGGTGATTTCAGCAAAAGAAGGGCTTTACAAAAGATACGGTAGATTGATAGAACTATTCCCTGAAATAGAATCTCTTCCTTTTCATAAGAACTCTTTATCTATCAGGAGACGTGTAGAATGACAGAAAAACTTATCACATTACTATCTGACTTTAACGAAGCAGTAAGAAAGGAGTCATTTGAAAAAATTGTATTATTGATAAAGGAAGGTAAAATTAAGAGAAATAATGCCATAAAGCCGTGGATAAACCTTCATATCCATACATTCCATTCTTATAACTATAATAACTGGTCACCTGCGCGTATTGTATTTGAAGGGTGGAGGACAGGGCTTAAGTATACAGGAACGGTTGACTTTGATTCCCTTGATGGAGTTGATGAGACACTTCTTGCAGGTAGATTGTTAAATGTGAAGGTAACCGGTGGTTTTGAATCAAGGGTATTTATTAATGAGATGAAGGATGTGGTTATAAATTCTCCGAAAGAGCCAGGTATATATTATCTCTGCGGGAAAGGGTTTGGTAAAAGTCCTGATGATAATTCAGAGGCAGGGAAATTTTTCGTATATATCAAAGATATAGCACAAAAAAGAAACAGAGATGTTATTGAAAAACTTAATGAGTACCTTAGAGAGGTGAAGGTTGATTATTACAGGGATGTATTACCGCTTACACCTTCAGAAAATCCTACAGAAAGACATATCATAGAGGCATACCAGAGAAAGTCAGAAGAGGTTTTGGGAGAAAGAGTGGATGTTTTCTGGTCTGATATTTTGAATATGGGAGCGGATACGATAAGAGATATGAGAACCAATAAAAGAGCGGACTTTCAGGAGTTATTAAGGAAAGCACTTATAAAATATGGTGGTCCGGGTTATATGCTGCCGGAGAAAAAGAACTTTCCGTCTTTTGATGAAACAGTAAGGATGATAGAAAAGGGAGGTGGTATTCCGACAGGAACCTGGCTTGATGGGACAAACGAGGGAGAAAAAGACCCTGAAAAACTTTTGGAGTTTTTAAAGGATAAAGGGATAAAGGTAATTACCATTATTCCGGACAGGAACTATAATATTACAGATATCAAAGAAAGGGAACTGAAGATAAAAAAATTAGACGAGTTCATAAATACCTGTCAGAAGATGGATATGCCTGTTGTATGTGGAACAGAGATGAATAAATATGGGCAGCCCTTTGTGGACGATTTCACCAACCCTGTTATCAAAAAGTATCTCCCTTACTTTCTTTCCAGTGCAGAAATATTCTTTGTAAAGAAAGAGATATGAACCTTGAATTTTTCGATGTGAATGTATATGTAGGTAAGCGGATAGATGATAGATACAACATTTCTACTTCCATAGAACAACTTATCCAGAAGATGGAAGCACTGAATATAAAAAAGGCAGTGGTCTATCATATACTTCAGAGGGATGGACATCCTGAGCCAGGGAATGAAACCCTGATAAAAGAGATTTTATATAGACCAGAACTTTACGGGATATTAACGGTTTTACCCTTCCAGACAGATGAGATAAAAAAGTTTAATTTTAAGGAACTAAAAGACAAGAAAATTGTAGGGTTTAATTTCTTCCCTAAAAAACACAACTACTTATTAAATAGAGCAACATTGGGTAATTTTCTTTCAGAGATTGAAGACAGGTGCTTTCCTGTATTTCTTGATGTTATGAGTGGTTTTTCAGTCGGATGGAATGAGACCTATTCTCTTTTAGATGATTTTCCGAAACTTGTCTGTATCTTATGTAATTTAGGCATCTGGAATACTGACAGATATACCTGGCCACTTCTTGAAAGATTTCCCAATGTTTATCTTGAGTCCAGTTTTCTTTCTCTTAATGAGGGTTCACTTGAAGAAACAGTAAAAAGGTTCGGTGCGGAAAGGATTGTTTTTGGTAGTGGCTATCCTGAAAGATATATGGAAGCAAGTATACTGCAAATTGTGCATTCAGAGATAGAAGAACAGGAGAAGAGAAATATTGCATATAGAAATATTGAAAGAATTATCAAGGATATAAAATATGAATAGTTTATGGAATAAATTTTTAAGTTCAGGCAAGGTTAATGACTGCCCTGTAATTGATATACATTGCCATATGGGACCATTCTACGGAAGTCATATGCCCTATTCGTCTCCGGATATTATGGTAAAGAGGATGTCCCTTGCAGGTGTGAATATTGTTGTTTTTTCTCATCATTATGCACTCTTAAATCCGGAGGAAGGAAACAAAATAAGTATTGAAGCAGTAAAAAAATATCCGGATAAATTCAGGGCATACTGCGCAATAAATCCTAACTATCCTGACGCAATGAAGAAAGATATTGAAACATTTGACAGATATTATAGAGATGTCTATGTGGGCTTCAAACTCCTGCCTGACTATCATAAATATCCTCTTTCAGGGGAAAGATACAGGGGTGTCTTTGAGTATGCTGACAGCAATGGAATTATGGTTTTGACCCATACCTGGGGTGGGAGTGTTTATGATGGTGCAACAGAGATAGAAAAGATATTGAAGAAATATAGAAAGATTAAACTGCTTTCAGGACATTCAATTCATGGGGACTGGGAGAAAGCAATTGAGTTTGTAAAGAGATATGAAAATTTATATCTTGAACTCTGTGCTGTGCTTGATGAAAGAGGAATATTAGAAAGGTTTGTAGAAGAGGCAGGGGCTGAAAGAATCCTTTTTGGTACTGATTTTCCCTGGTTCAACCACCATTATTATATCGGGGCTCTTTTAGGTTCCTCCATATCAGAAGATAACTGCAGGAATATCCTTTATAAAAACTCTGAAAAACTCCTTGCTCTTTAAATAAAAGGTATTCTTAAATAAATCATTGCAATAAGGATGAATAAGAAAACAATTTCTGCCATTTCCCGTTTTGAGAAAGATATACCGACCGTTGTTTCTCTTGGTTATTGTATTTACGACCCACTATGGGCTCAAAAATTCCATTCAACCCCAAATGCTAGTGAGTTACAATATGTGATCCACGGTTCTGTTAGAGTAAGGACACCAGAATGGTCTTATACAGACAACCTTATTTAGGATGGTATTATGAGAACACTTCAGGCAGAAGGGGTTCCTGTCGGTATATGGCAGAGTTTTATACTTCCTGCAATGACTGTATTTCAGGCAAAGAATGCCTATGGGAGAGGATGTCCCTGGAAGTGCCAGTTTGCAAGGGAAGTTGTATATAATCCTGACGATTACCCTTCATCTCAGAAGCACTGTGATACACATTTCGGTATGACCACTCCTTTAAGGGCACCCAATAGTAAAGAAGTAGCAAAACTTATTGGTATTGCTTTCCGAAAGGTCTTTGATAATATAGACCGGATTAAAATAAATTTCAACGGCATAGTAGAATAAAAATCCCTCCGTTTAGACCTGATATTCCATCAATAATTTCTGATTAAGCCATAGGTCTAATAATCACAATAATTTCAATCTACTTTACCTAAAAATTGGACAGATGGTTTTTTTGTGTTTTAATCCTAATAAAACATAAAAAGATGGAGAATTTAAGTAAATTACGGGTTGAAATAAGGTCTTTACAGAGACAGAGGATAAGATAGCCCAACATGGAAAGAGATTTAATAAATAGAAACATTGTAGCAGTATTGATAAACCCCTATTCTTCTTTTTGATAGGGAACTTCTGAGTGCTGAATTTTTTGATTATTTAAAACGAGAGAAAGGAATTGATTTTATTTGTCCTACCAAAGAGAGGCAACACCTAACCAGGTATATGAGAGGATTACATAGAATAGGAGAAGAAACAAAGACCACTAAACAGGCCTTCTCAAATAGAAAAAGTTTATTTCCTTTATTCTCGGAGATGGAAGATAGAAATTAATGGCAATAGGGAATTAAAAAGTAGTTGGTATCTCAATAAATACAAAAGCAAAAAAGG
>JAMWBP010000115.1 GCA_023819365.1 Candidatus Omnitrophota bacterium | reverse complement strand
GGACTTAAAGCCCACATTTCTTGCAAAGTCAATTCTCTCCTTATCAAACCCCATCATAAAACCAATCCTCATTTCTCCTCCTTCACCTAACCGCTGGTATTTACAAAAATTTTATTTTGTAGCGGTGGCATCCTTATTTACTATTTCTTCTTTTACTCTCCCCCCTTAATGTAATACACCCTTTTATTCCTTTTTAAAATAAGTATCCCCCTCACCTTTGTCCTCTCCCCATCGGGGAGAGGGTTAGGGTGAGGGGCTTTCTTCCTCTCTCCTCTGGGGTGAGGGGACTTTTTTAACGATAGCATTTATATCATAAATGTGCGATAAACCTGCCCGCAAAATCTTTAGTGGTGATTCGCACTGCTACATTTTCATTTATTAGTTAACTTGTCAGGATATAATAATACAAGTATAATAAATGTCAAGTGTTTTCCCACCCCAGCAGTGGAATAAAAGGGGAGAAAGATGGAATGGCAGGAATTTAAGATAAAAAATGGGATAAGGATAATATACAAGGTGTTGCCAGAGTTCCATTCTGTCTCCACAGGTATATGGATAAAGACAGGAAGCAGGTTTGAAACAGAAAAAATATCAGGTATATCACACTTTTTAGAACATCTGCTTTTTAAAGGGACAAAAAAGAGAAACTATAGACAGATAAAAGAAGCAATAGAGGGTGTAGGTGGAACATTTAATGGTTTCACTTCAGAAGAGGCAACCTGCTACTGGATAAAAATTCTTGGAGAATACCTTGAACTATCACTTGATGTCCTTTCAGATATGATACAGAACCCTCTTCTGAAAGATAAAGATATAGAGAAAGAGAGGAACGTTATTATTGAAGAAATTAATATGTACAGGGATATCCCTGCGAGGTATGTATTTGAACTTTTTGATGAAACACTTTATAATGGGCACCCACTTGGGCAACCCATTACAGGGACAGTTGAGAGTGTAAAAAATATAAAAAGAGATGATATGCTCCAGTATATTATGGACTTTTATACATCTGAAAATATTGTTGTGAGTATCGCAGGCAATCTCAATGAAAAAAACATAGATAAATTTATTAGCAGATATCTTATCCCTGTAAAAAGCAGAAAGGATAACACATTTATATTGTGGAAAAGAAAAAAATCAGGTCCCGATGCCAGAGTACTTATAAAAGATACAGAACAGACACATATAGTAATTGGTGGACTTGCACCGGACAGGTTTGACAACAAAAGATATCCACTCGCAGTCCTCAACACAATACTTGCAGGAAATATGAGCAGCCGTCTTTTTAATAGAATAAGGGAAGAGATGGGTCTTGCCTATGCAATAAAAGGGATGATAAAACACTATCAGGATACAGGTGCCTATCTCATATATGCAGGTGTTTCACCTGACAAAACAGAAAAGGCAACATCTACCATAATTGAAGAAATGAAAAAGATAAAGGAAAAGGGACCTAACTCCAATGAGATGAAACGGGCAAAAAAGTTTATTGTATCCCAGATTCTTATGGACCTTGAGGACAACCTTGAATATATGTTATGGATGGGTGAACAGCGGCTTTTAAGGAAGAAACTCATAACAATTAAAGAGACAGTAGAAAGAATAAACAGTGTATCTGCTAAAGATGTTAAGGATATCGCAGAAGAACTATTTAAACCTGATAATATATACCTCTCCCTCATAGGACGAGATGCAGATGAAGAGAGGATGGTAAAAATCATATCAAGGATATAAGGAGGTTATGTGGAAAAAATATTGGATAGATGGGATGGTTTCTGGAGAAGGTATTATGAGATATCTATATCACTTACAGGAGTAGAAAAAGTTGCTGTATCTCTGCTTTTTGCAGTTCTTACTGGTTTATCGGCACAATTTTATATTCTACTTCCATTCACGCCTGTCCCTGTTACAGGACAGGTATTTGTTGTTCTTTTATGTGGTATACTTTTAGGAAAATCCATGGGCACTTTGAGTCAGATACTTTATCTTACAGGTGGAGTAGCAGGTATAAATTGGTTCTATGGGGCATCCTGCGGTATTTTAAGACCAACAACTGGCTATATTACTGGCTTCGTCCTTGCAACATATCTTGTAGGGTTTATTGCAGAGAAAAAGAGGACAAAACTTCAGATGGTATCTGGTATGCTTTCAGGAATAGGAATAATACATCTGTGTGGCATCATATGGCTGACTTTCTTTTTGAAGGTGTCAATATATAAGGCATTTGTCATTGGTTCTCTACCTTTCATACCTTTTGATATAGTGAAGGCATACTTTGCTGGACTTCTGGGAAGTTCTATGTTGAAAAGCAAAAAATAAAAAGCGTGAGAAGTGAGATGTGAGAGGAGAGATGGGATGAAAAGATATAATGTAGCAGTAGTAGGGGCAGGTATGGTAGGTAAAAAGATGGTTGAGATTCTGATTGAAAGGAGTTTCCCTTATAAAGAACTTAAAATATTTGCTACAAGAGAAAGAGAAGAAGTTATTGCTGGTAGAAGTGTAAAGGTAGAAAAGACAGAGATTGATTCATTTAACAGTATTGACATTGCATTCTTCGCCGGAACAGAAGGGGAGAAAGGTGCAAGCAAACTCTTTGGATGGGAGGCAGTAAAAAAAGGTGCTGTAGTTATAGACAATGGCGGTGATTTTAGAATGGACAGCCGTGTACCACTTGTTATACCTGAAATTAATCCTCATCATTTAAAGCAGCATCAGGGATTTATTGCAAATCCTAACTGCTCCACCATTATTATGCTTATGGCTGTATTTCCTATTCATAAGCAGTATAAGGTTAAAAGGATTATTGCATCTACATATCAGGCGGTATCAGGAACAGGGAAAGATGCAGTTGATGAACTTGAAACACAGGTCTTCTCTTATGTTAATAAAAAAGAGATAAAAAATTATGTCTATCCATATCAGATTGCTTTTAATCTAATTCCTGAGATAGGTGGACTTTCAGAAGAATTTACAGGATATTATTCAGAAGAGGTAAAGATGATAAAGGAGACACATAAAATACTTGGAGATAGCGCCATAAAGGTCTCTTCTACCTGTGTAAGGGTCCCTGTCTTCAACGGACACTCTGAAGCAATTACTCTGGAATGTGAAAAACCTGTGAACATAGATGAGGTGAGGGAATTACTTTGCGCCTTCCCTGGTGTAAAGGTTATTGACCAACCTGAAAAATCAGGATATCCTGTGCCGATTAATATCTCAGGCAAGGATGATGTATATGTAGGGCGGATAAGAAAAAATAATGCCTTTGAAAATGCTATTGATATGTGGGTTGTGGGAGACAATATAAGAAAAGGTGCTGCCTTAAATGCAGTCCAGATAGCAGAAGAGATGATAAATTTGGGACTTCTTTGATCAGAAGTGGATAAGAGAAAACACATCATAGTTATTAATCTTCTTAATACCACCAAGGTTATCAAGTTCAACTAAAAAAAGTATCTTTTTTACAATACCACCACTTTTTTCTATCAGTTTACAGGAAGCAAGTGCTGTTCCTCCTGTGGCAAGAAGGTCATCTACAAGAACTACATTATCTCCTTTTTCTATAGCATCATCATGAATTTCAAGTGTATCCGTTCCATATTCAAGGTCATACTTCACCTTTATGGTTTTACCTGGTAGTTTCCCACTTTTTCTTACAGGAACAAATCCAACCCCAAGATTAAAAGCAAGGGCTGAACCAAAGATAAATCCTCTTGATTCAATTGCAACGACCTTATCTATACCAGTAGGTGTATTTCTTTGGAATGCATCTATAACCTTTTTAAATGCCTTCGGGTCTTTAAGCACAGGTGTTATATCTCTAAAGAGGATACCTTTTTTAGGAAAGTCCGGTATTGTCCTTATCAACGATTTTATCTCTGTCATCTTTCTTTTCCTCCTCTTTCTTCATTTTCTTCCATTCTATTGTTAATTTTTGAAGGCAGGTCTTTTTTATCTGGTTGATCCGCTGGCGGCTCAC
>JAMWBP010000114.1 GCA_023819365.1 Candidatus Omnitrophota bacterium | reverse complement strand
TTTTAATCCCTCCATAATAGTATGTCTTAAGGAGACATATATTCTCATCTTCATATAGAGGATTTGTCTTTAAGTCAAGGCGTGGTGAATCTATATGTGAAACAATAAATCTGCACCCATCTATAAGTGGCTTTTCACCTATCCTCCCCATTAACAATACCTTTTCCTTGTTTGTTTTATAAAACATATCTCCTGGTTTAAGTTTTTTATAATCATTCAAATGTCTTACATTAAATTCGGATGCAATATTAAGACAGCCCTTTACAAATCTTCGTTCCGTTTTGTTATCAGAAAGGAATTCTTTATATCCCTCGCAGAAATCCAGTGCCTCCTTTTTTATACTGTCATCCCATATCTCCCATGCGGTGTTTCTTTCCATTGTCTCCTCCTGATAGATATATAACATTGTAAGGCAATTCAATATTATTTGCAAGTTAACCCTGACGGTTTCTTCTAAAATTCAGAAGTTTCATTATCTCAAAAAGTGCTTGTTTTAAAAATATATAAACGAGAACAGGAAAGACAACCACAACCAACCTGTTATAGTTAAGTGCATCATAGAAGCGAAAGTGAAGAAGAGATAGGACTGCCCTTGTTATCCCACAGCCAGGACACTCTATTCTGAAAATGGTTTTGTAAAGGCAGATAGATGGAAGATTTTTAAAAGATGTGGGTGGAATAAAAAATAAAGTAACAGGAAGAAACATATACAAAATAATAAATTTGAAAAGGCGAATTTCTCTATTTCGCATCTTTATTTTTTTACAAGCAGGTTACCATGACTATCTCTGTATTTCCCTGTGGCAATAAGGATTACATCTATAAGCCACCAGATACCGCAACCACCAGCAGTAAGAAGTTTAAGGATGCCAAGTCCTATATACCCTGTGTAAAACCTATCTATTCCAAATTGCCCTACAAGGACCGATAGAATCAATGTAACTGTCCAGTCCTTTCCTTCTCCTGATGACGTTAAACTTGTTCCGCATTTCACACATACCACTGCATTTACATCAGTAGGGGCACCACAGTTCTGACAATACTTGTTGCCACTCCTCGGGGCTACACCACAACCGGTACACACGGTTGCTTTATTATCCAATTCTTTCCCACAGTTTCTGCAGTACACAGTCCCTCCTTCACTACTTTATGTAGTGAATATTGAATCTCCATATTTATTGTAAAACATATATCAGCAAAGGTAAAATATACATATTAGAAAAAAGGGGGAGTATGGAAAAAGTTGAAAAGAGGAGTGAGTTGAAGGTTATAGTAAAGGACCGGGTAGGAGCCACTGCAGATATTGCAAAACTAATTTCTGAAAGAGGTGTGAATATAGAGGATATTTGCGTCTATACAATGGGAGGAGATGCTATTTTCTATCTTATTACACAGGATAATTCTCAGATGGCAAAAATAATTTCTGATAAGGGATATAAAGTAGAAGAAAGAGAGGTTGTGGTTATGTCGCTGGAAAACCGTCCTGGTGCTTTGCAGAAGGTTGCGGAAAAACTGAAGGAGGAAAATATAGATATAAAATATCTTTATGGAACTATGTCCGGTAAAGGAGAAAATACTACACTTGTCTTTTCTTCTAATAACAATGAAAAGGCAATTGAGGTATTAAAATATATATTATCTCTTTCTGGATGGGGCAGATAGTATAATTTCATCCAGTGGCTTTTTAGAAGGAGCCGGAATAGTACCTTCTGGATAACCAATGGATATTAAACTCACCAGTTTATAGCCAGGAGGAACATTTAACAATTTTCGTATCTCTTCTGCATATGGCTTTTTATCCCCTGCAACCCAGCAACTTCCAAGCCCATACGCCTTTGCTGCAACAAGTATATATGTGGTAGCAGCAGAACCATCTTCAAGATAGTACTTTGTATCCTCACAAAAGACGGATATACATACCGGTGCATCTGCTATAAACTTTCCATAGTCGCATATGCCTGCGATTTTCTTTCTTAATAAACCATCCGTAATAACTACAAACTTCCATGGCTGTAAATTTCTGGCAGTTGGAGCAAATCGTGCACAGTCAATAATATCTTTTATTACATCTTCAGGGACTTCTTTCTCCTGATACCTTCTTATGCTTCTCCGTTCTTTTAGAACCTTTAATACTTCTGATATCTTTTCCATAGTTCTTCTTCCTCCCCTTACAGAGAAAATATACACTTTGTCTGTTATCTATT
The DNA here is from genome assembly GCA_023819365.1 of Candidatus Omnitrophota bacterium. Taxonomy (GTDB): domain Bacteria; phylum Ratteibacteria; class UBA8468; order B48-G9; family JAFGKM01; genus JAAYXZ01. Next base: position 1,829 of record JAMWBP010000114.1, on the reverse strand, counting down.
TGTTTCATCATCAATATTCTATTCCTTTTCTTGCTTTGACTTCAGGAAATGGATGCTTTATCTTTTTCATCTCTGTAATAATATCTGCCTTTTCCATTATCCTGTCAGTTATATATCTTCCTGTAAGAATAATCTCTGAATTCTTATCCTTCTCTTCAATCAGATGAAAAAGATTTTTCTCATCTAAAAACCCATCACGGACAGCAATTAGAATTTCATCAAGAACTATTACATCATAGTGTTTTTTTTTAATATTATTTAACACATCTCTCACCCATATTCTCCTGAAATTCTCCTTGTATCTTTTCAATTCCTCTTCTGACATATACTGAAACGCTGGATGATAAGGTGCGGGGTTATATACATCTATATTCTTTATATCCCTCATTATCTTAATCTCCCCGGAAGTTGGCTTTTTAAAAAACTGAAAAAAACCTACTTTTAAACCTGTACCCGCAGCCCTTATCGCCAGCCCTACTGCTGCTGTTGTCTTTCCTTTTCCTTCACCTGTGTATACCTGAACAAGTCCTTTTTCTAACATCTTCTCACTTCACTTTTAAAAAACAACCGGATTTCCTGTCTCTGCTGATTTATATATTCCTTCAATTATTTTAACCACAGAGATAATTTCTTTTTTCTTCGTAATTGGTGATTTCCTTTTCCTTATACATTCAATAAAATGCACCACCTCTTCATAAAAACTATCAGAAACAGGTATATGAGGGATTATATCCATCAGAACTCCATTATTTTCAGAAAATATCCTTAAAGGATTTTTGGACTCCTGTGGGTCTGGCATCTGCACACCTGCCTTTGTTCCGAACAAACTTACTCTCATTCCAGTTTCAGAATTCCCAGCCCAACTTGCCTCAATAAATAAGGTGGCACCATTGGATAGTTTTACAAATCCACAGGCAAGGTCCTCCACATCTATCTTCCCTGTCGTTTTATCTCCTATCCTTGTCTCCAGAGGTGGCCATCCACCATCTACTGCTTTATCCTTGAACTTTTCATATTTTGAACCGATAATCATCTCAGGTTCTGGTGCACCTATAAGATAGATAACAAAGTCAAGGATGTGAACACCAACATCTATCATTGGGCCACCACCTGCAAGTTTTTTATCTGTAAACCAGGTTCCTAAACCAGGGATACCACGTCTTCTGAGATAACTCGCCTTTATATAGTAGATCTCTCCTAATTCTCCTTTATCTATCATTGGCTTTAAAACCTTTGCCTCTCCTGAAAACCTTCTGGGGAAAGCAGCCATAAATATCCTTTTTGTATCTTCAGCAACCTTGAATATTTTCTCGGCTTCTTCTGATGTAAGACACACTGGTTTTTCACAGAGGACATCCTTACCGGATTCCATTGCTCTTATGGATTGCTGTGCATGGAAGACATTAGGAGAAGATATAACAACAGCGTCTATATCTGCTTCAACTAATTTCTCCCATTCAGTAAAAGTATACTTTATCTCAAACTTCTCACCTACATATTTCAGTTTTTCCTTGTTAATATCTGCTATCGCTGTAATCTCAACATCTTTAATTTTTTTCAGGGATGGGATATGGGCTGACTGGACTATCCCCCCTGCTCCTATAAGTCCTATTTTTATCTTTTCCATATGGCTCCTTTCTTTTATAAACTTTTTCCAATTACTTTAGCTATTGGTGCTATCTCTTTCATAAGGATAGCAAACATACCAAGAGTCAATGATTGAAATCCATCTGATAGTGCCTCTTCTGGTTTAGGATGAACCTCTATCATTAAGCCATCTGCACCTGCTGCAATGGATGCCTTACTCATAGGGTTTACAAGGTCTCTCC
>JAMWBP010000113.1 GCA_023819365.1 Candidatus Omnitrophota bacterium | reverse complement strand
AACGATGTGAAGATTACGGTTCAAATACGCAAGCTCACGCATGCGGTCTGCAAGGGTCTCATAGCGAAACTCAGCAGATGAAACTTTAAATGCCTTTTTTAGTTTATTTACCTGTTGTTTTCTTATATCTGAGACATATACATCTGAAGGATGATATAAACCTCTTGATATTACTGCATCTACAAGGATAGACCCCATATTACCACATCCAATAATTCCTATCCCCTTTTCTTTCATAATTTTTTATCCTGCTTCTTCTCCTTCTACCTCACCTACCTTGATGGTGATATTTTCTCTATCTTCAACCCTTTCTATCATACCGTCTCTAATCCATATCACACGGTCTGAAACATCAAGCATTTTAAGGTCATGTGTAGCAGTTATGATACTAACCCCTTTTTCTTTATTCATCTCTCTTAAGAGATTGATAATTTCCTTTCCTGTTTTAAGGTCAAGGTTTCCTGTCGGCTCATCCGCTAAAATTATTGCAGGGTCGTTTGCAAGTGCCCTTGCAATGGCAACACGTTGCTGCTGTCCGCCTGAAAGTTCAAATGGCTTATGGTTAACCCTGTGTCCAAGACCAACTGTCTCAAGTAATGCCTTTGCCTTTTCTCTTGCATCATCTGTGGAGAGCCCTCCGAATATCATAGGCAACATAACATTTTCCAGTGCACTCATAACAGGTATGAGGTTGAATGTCTGGAATATATAGCCAATCTTTCTGCATCTGAGCCATGCAAGTTCATAGGCATCAAGTTGGGCGATATCTACCTCATCAATATACACCTTTCCTTCGGATGGCTTATCAAGTCCACCTATCATATTAAATAGTGTGGTTTTGCCACTTCCAGAGGGTCCCATTATGGAGATGTATTCCCCTTTCAGTATTTCAAGGTCTATACCTTTAAGAACATGGAGTGGCACCTTCCCTAACATAAAACTTTTTTTCACACCTATTGTGCGGACAATTGCTTCTTTTGGCATCTTTACCCCCTTTGTGGTAATTTACACTTCCCTTCTTATTGCTTCTGCTGGTTCCATTTTTGAGGATACATATGCAGGATAGAGTGCTCCAATAACAGCAAGAAATGTTCCAAGTAATATACTTAACAACATATATTTAAGTATCACACCTAACGGGAAAATTTTTATAATAAGCCCGCCATACTGGATAAGATATACAACGGTCATTGTGAGAATACCTATAAGACAGCCAGCAATTGAGCCGACTATTCCATGTGCAAGGGATTCAAGCAGGAAAAGTTCAACAATAAACTTATCAAGTGCTCCTAAACACTTCATTGTTCCTATCTCTCTGGACCTTTCTGTAACAGACATAAGCATTGCATTCACAATTCCTACAGTACAGACAAGAAGAGAGAGAGAGACAAGCCACACCTGCCTTGTTTTGACTTCAAGAATATCTGCCATTAACAGCACTTTGATTTCTTCAGGTCCCTTATGTATTAAACTCATTGTAAAGGCATTTCCTGTAAGTACTGACATCAAAAAGGCAATACCTAAAAGGATAGACATTGTAATTATAATTGCTCTCCCAAACCTTACCCTCATATTTCTGAAACTCATCTGGATAGCGTTTTTTAAAGGCAGGGATAACTGTTTTTCTATTTTTTTCTGTTCCATCGCAGCTCCTTTCAGTAATATTTTATACCAATTTTTTAAAAAAGAAAAATTCTGCAGGTAAATTTTGTGTATCAAAATAAAAAATAAACACCCCTTTCTTCCATAAGGAAAGAAATAATAAAAATAGGGGACAACCAGATTCTGTAGCGGTGTGATTTATCACACGATGTAGCAGTGCTTTTGCTTCCTGTAAAAGTTAAATGTTATAATTTTTTACTATGAAGGAGCAGATAGAGAAGGTATTTACAGAGAAATTTGGGGGAGGGCCGTTTATTACCATTACTACACCTTCCCGTGCAAACCTTATAGGGGAACATATTGACTACCAGGGTGGTTATGTATTGCCGGCAGGGGTAGACAGGTTTATATTCAGTTGTGGAAGAAAAAGAAAAGACAACAGGATAAAACTTCTCTCTTTTAATTACAACCAGTACTTTGAGACAGATACAGAGAATATTATCTATCAGAAAAAATATAAATGGGCAAACTATATACTTGGAGTTTTAGCAGAATATAGGAAACTTGGCTATGATATTCCCGGTATAGAAATAGCGATAGGTGGCAATATACCTGTAGGAAGCGGGCTCAGTTCCTCAGCAGCAGTAGAGATATCAATAGCAGTTTTATTTCAAAAAATTACAGGGATAGAGATTGAACCCCTTGAACTGATAAAACTTGCCAGACGCGCAGAGAATGAGTTTGTAGGGGTTTCCTGCGGAATAATGGACCAGTTCTCTATATACCTTTCAAAGAAAGACAATGCACTTCTTATAAACTGTAAGACCCTTGAATATAGATATGTCCCTTTACTTATGGATGGGTTAAAGTTTCTCCTTGTTGATACAAAAAAAGAGAGAAGTTTGTCCTCCTCTGTATACAATAGCCGTGTTGCTTCTGTAAAAGAGGCAGTAGGTATTATAAGGCAATACAGGGATATTGAGTTTCTGACAGAGATTGATGACATTACCCCTTATAAAGATAAACTTTCAGAAGAGACATATAAGAGGGCACTACATATAGTTGAAGAAAACAAAAGGGTTCTTGAGGCAGTAAGTTGCCTTGAAAGAAATGACTTTAATGGGTTTGGGGAACTGATGTATCAGTCCCATAAAAGTTTGAAGAAACTCTATGAAGTGAGTTGTGAGGAACTTGATTTTATTGTTGGCTTTGCAAAGAATATTGATGGTGTAAAAGGTGCGCGTCTTACAGGTGCAGGTATGGGTGGATGTGCCCTTGTTTTGCTTGAAGAAAGTATAATCTCTCAATTTATCTCAGAACTTACACCACTTTATCAAAAAACATTTGGTATAAACCCTGAATTTTATCTATTCCAGCCGGTTGATGGGGCCCTTTATCAAAACCCTTGACTTTACACCTTTAGCCCCATTGAGGTGAGAAACTCTAAACTTCTCTTCAATGATTCAAACGCATCTATTGTAGGGGTATCCATTTCAACAAGGCAGTACTTTGCTCCTGCCTTTTTTGCTTTTTTTATTATCCTTTCCCAGTTGAGGTTCCCTTCTCCAATAGGTGGCATTACCTGTTGATTGTTTATCATCCCCATATCCTTGAAGTGTAGTTGACTGCATCTGCCTGAAAATTTTTCTATCCACTCTGCAGGGTCTCCACCACCATACTGTACCCAGTAGGTATCTATCTCTGCCTCAAGGCCATCACAGTTGTCTAAAAGTATCTCAAGACCTGTCTTTTCACCATATCTCTGGAGTTCTATCCCGTGGTTGTGATAGCCAAGTGTAAGACCACTTCCCTTTATCTTTTCCATTACCTTACTGAATTCTTCAGCTACTTTAAGATATCCATCTCTGTTGCGCAGTTCCACTGGTAGTCCCGGACATATAATTGTTTCACATCCCAATATCATATGCTCTTCTATAACCGTCTCTGTATCCTTTACTATCCTTTCATATCCGGTATGTGTGGAACAGGGATAAAGTCCATTGTCATCAAGGAGTTTTTTAAGTTCTTTTACATCCTTTGGCTCTTCCATACCTGATACCTGAACCACCTTATAACCCATCTCTCTTACCTTTTTCAATGTCTCTGCTGTATCGTTCACTGTCTTACAATAATCCCTCAAGGTATACATCTGCACACCTGCTATAAGTTTTCCCATTTTTCTCCTCCTTTATTTTTTTCATCTCTATTAAGTATCCACTGACCCCCGTCATATTTAATAAAAAAGTCAAAAATTAAAAGACAAAAGTTTTTATCTTATCACAATTTCAATTGTTTTCTTTACTTTTAAATTTTGCATTGTAATTTTGACTTTTGAATTTTGCCTTTTGACTTTCTCCACCTCATTTCCACCTCTCTTCCAAGAATAAAGTGAAGCGGCGCTTACTGAGGATTTGCAGGTCCGGTGTTTTTCAAAGAAGAGCCAC
>JAMWBP010000112.1 GCA_023819365.1 Candidatus Omnitrophota bacterium | reverse complement strand
CTAAAAGAGAGGTTCTTAATGGATAAAGAAGAGTTAAAAAAAAGATTGTTTATACTTATAGAGGAAAGGGCACTTTTTTTAGGACCAAGAAAACTTGCTTCAGGGAAGATGAGTAACTGCTATATTGATGGGAAATTGATTACCTGTGACCCGGAGGGGCTATATCTTGTATCAAAGATTATCCTATCAATGATAGAAAAAGACAAGATAGATGCTATCGGTGGTATGACGATGGGTGCAGACCCTATATCAGCAGGGGTTGCTCTCTTGAGTTATTTAGAGGGACATCCTATCAAGGCATTTATAGTGAGGCCTGTCCCAAAAGACCATGGGATGGGGAAACTTATAGAAGGACATATCCAAAAAGGGTGGTCTGTGGCTATAGTAGAGGATGTTATTACCACAGGTGGTTCTGCATTAAAGGCAATAAAGGCAGTAGAAGAAGCAGGGGCAGTTGTTAAAAAAGTTATTGCCATAGTTGACCGTCTTGAAGGAGCAAGAGAAGCACTCGCAGAAAAAAATATCCCCCTTGAGTCCATCTTCACAAAAGATGATGTTGATTTCAGCAGAAATTTCTCCTCTAAAAAATAGCAGGCGCTTGTAGCTCAAATGGATAGAGCGCTGGCCTCCGGAGCCAGAGGCTGTGAGTTCAAATCTCACCAAGCGCATTTATCAGATACTTGTCTCGTTTATCACCTTTAATATCACAGGGAGGGTCTTCTGCCACCTGTCTTCTGGTATGTCCTCTGTTATCCCTATGATAAGTCGTTTATCAGGAAGAGATGCCTCTATTATCCTGCGTGTTGCTTTTTCAATCTCTTCCAGTGTGGACAGATGGAGTGATGACGGGAAGTTTATCCAGAGGACCTTATCCTTCCATATTTCAAATGCATCTTCAATTGTCATATCTGTATCAGGTGCTGGTGAAAATGCCTCAATATAGTCAAGGCCTGAACTTGCTACAAGGTCTGCCCATACCTTATTATTCCCATCAAGATGAGCACCTAAATACTTCCCATTCTTCTTAAAAATCTCTCCTGCCTCATTGTAAAGAGGGACTACATATTTAGCAAACCTTTCTCTACCCATTACATCTCCTGTTTCATTACCTCCAAAGTTGGCGTGAAGTGCAGGGGACTTTGCAACAATAGGGAATATCTTTCTTAGGTTTTCTGTAAGTGCCTCACATAGTTTCTCTATTTCATCCCTCCTCTCTGCCCATTCTACCGCAAATGTTTCAATTCCCATAAAATGTATCATTACCTGATGGAGTGGAGTTGAACCTATACCGGCACGCAGTATAATATCATCTCCAGACATTTTTTCTGCTTTTAGAAAATCGTTATAGGATGGCTCAAAGTGCTGGTCTTTTATCATAAATAACAATTTTTTGTAGTCGTCAGGTCCTTTGAAAAGATGTGATACACACCAGGAAGTGAAACCTGCTGGTCTTTGGATACTATATAAATCACCCATAGGTGTTTTTATAATCTGTCTGGTATATTCTGTTCCATTTTCAGTATAGGTATATGTCTCATATACCACATTTGGCGAGAGAACCTTAAAGACAGGATATCTTCTGTTAACGATACATAGCCCTTCATTTCTCAGATACCTTTCTACAGAACACTGAGGGAGTTTGTTTTCATACATAGTGAAAGGAACTCTATCAACTTTCCCCCCTCTTAAAACTGCTTCAACTCTTCTTTTTGGTGTCATCATTTTTTAAATCTCATGACCAATAGGTCATCCTCCTTTATTTTTAGTAGTTGTTTCTGTAGTTCATTTATATCCTGTCCTGCCGCAAAGTTTCTTCCATTAATTTCAGGGCAGGATATTTTTATAAGTTCCATCGCTGTTTTCGCACACAGTTCAAGCGAATTAACCTGTCCTTTTTCAAAACACTCCTTTGTTGAGGGTATCCATTTGCGTCCCTTTTCTGATATTACCTGAAGTTCTGTCATTTCTGTCTTTACAAGTCCTGGCCCTATCCCAAAGACAATTACATTGGAACCAACTTTTTCAAGTTCTTTTGCCAGTGTTTCTGTAAGACGCATTACTGCTGCTTTGGAGCAGCCATATGCAGAACCTCCAGGTAGAGGAAAAGTTGCACCCCCACCATTCATATTTATTATTATCCCTGAATTTTTCTCCATCATATATGGAAGAACTGCCCAGCAGCAAAACATCAATCCTTTAAGATTAATTTCCACATCTTTCCACCATTCCTCCGGGTCAATCTCCCAGAGGCCTCCTATTGTCTGGAAACTGCCTGCATTGTTAAACAAGATATCTATACTACCAAAGGTCTTCAATGTCTCATATACAAGATTTTTGACCTCTTCTAATTTTGTAATATCTGTCTTAACAGCAATTGCTCTGCCTCCGAAATTTTTAATAATAGATACTGTCTCCTGAATTTTTTCTAATCGTCTTCCACAACAAACAACAGATGCGCCGTTTTTTGCAAACTCTATAGCAATTGCTCTGCCTATACCTGTTCCTGAACCTGTAATAATTGCTACCTTTCCATCAATATCCATATATAACACATCCTTTTACTGTGACTGGAGTGTCTTTATCAGTATGTCTATATTTTCTTCAGGAACATCTCCTGTAATGTCATGGCAGGGCGCTGCAATATAGCCACCACCTTTTCCTATCCTTTCAATACGGTCCAGAACCTCTTTTCTTACATCTTCAGGTGTTCCAAATGATAGTGTTTTCTGTAAACTTATTCCACCGAAAAAGGTTAACCTGTCTCCATATCTTTCTTTCATCTTGTGTACATCCATAACTTCTGGCTGGAAAGGGTTAAATATATCCAGACCAATTTCTATAAGGTCAGGAAGTATCTCTTGGATGTCACCGCAGGAGTGTATAGAGACATACTTACCATATTTTTTTACTTCACTGTATATCTTTGCCAGGCGTGGTTTTATATATTTTCGCCAGTAAGGTGTCCCCATAATCAACCCATTTTGCTGTCCCCAGTCATCTCCAAAACGTATAGCATCTATCTCAGGGTATTCTCCAAATTTTCTTACCACAGCAATGAGCCAATCAGTTAATCTGTCAAAGAGTGTTTCTATAAAAGAAGGATTCTCAACAAAAGAGATAAGAACCTTTTCCATTCCCACAAGTGTCCACGACCTTTCAAAGAAACTGAAACCAATAGATGCCTGAATAAAACAATCGCTATATTTTTGTAGGGAAGAAGGGATGTGTTTATAATACTCTTCTGCGAAAGGGTCTGGAAATGGATATGTCTCAACATTTTTCTCATTGACAGGATAGTTGTAGGGGATACCGATATCTTTATCAACGGTCCGGTTCCACACAACCCCGAAATCATCTATGTAAAATCCTTTCTTTGTAAGGTCTGGGTCCTGTTCCGGTTCTTTTCTTGAGATATGTACAATATGATTGCCTATCTTTTCAAGAAAGTAAGGGTCATTATAATAGATTTTCATTTTTTCATAAGCAGGTATGGTAAGAGAGATACTATAAGGGACAATATCTGTCTGTATATGCTGTACTGCCTTTTTTACCCTTTCCTTTCTTGTCATTTTTATCTCCGGAGGATATATTATAACAGTGATTCTGATGTTCCATCAATTTTTCTATACAAAAACTTTCTCTTTTTCCAAATTCCTTTCATAAATTCTTTTTCTCCTCACTCTTTCAAATAATTCTTCTTGCAGTTGTGTAATCTTCCTCTTTAATTCCGCCGGATTTAAATTTTTATAAATCTCATTTAACTTTTTCTTCATACTTTCTTCAACGCCTCCAAATTCAAGCACTCTTTGGTAGGTGTCTTTGCAACATCATACTTTTTAATAATTTTACTACCTACCCTACTTCTCATTATACATTCCATAACAAGGTTGAAAGAAATTTGCAGTAGAGCAACTAACAAAAAAAGACAGCCAGAGATAACCAGACAAGAGAGGAAATAAAGAGATAGAAGGGTTATTTTTCCAGTTAGATACAACAGAACAATAGAAGAAGAGTTTTTACAGATGGGCAATTACATAGCAGATACAAAACTTTTTAATGAGCTTTTA
>JAMWBP010000111.1 GCA_023819365.1 Candidatus Omnitrophota bacterium | reverse complement strand
ATAGAAACAGAAGCAGAGGTAAATGAAATTCCTTTGGAGTTGAGAGATATTTTTGAAAAATACAGAAACATCTTAATTGAACAACTTGCTGAAATAGATGAAAATGTTATGGAAAAGTATTTAAATGGACAACCGATTTCAAAAGATGAGTTAAAGAAAGCAATAAGGAAAGGAGCTCTTTCAAGAAAAATTTTTCCTACTTTTTGTGGCTCATCTTTGAAAAATATGGGAACACTTTTACTTCTTGATGCTATTTGTGATTATTTGCCTTCTCCTCTTGATAGAGGTGAGATTTCAGGTGTAAATCCAATTACTGGAAAGAGAGAAAAAAGAAAACCATTACCAGAAGAGAAATTTTCAGGACTTGTTTTTAAAGTTTATAATGATGTTCATTTTGGTAAAATTCTTTATACAAGAATTTATTCTGGAGAAATTAAAAAAGGAGACATTGTTTTGAATGCTTCAAGAGATGTTAAAGAAAAAATCTTAAAAATTCTTGAAATTCACGCAAACAAATATTATAACAGAAATGAAACATTTGCAGGTGAAATAGTAGGAATAATTGGTTTAAAAAGTGCATATACAGGCGACACAATAAGCGATGGAGATAGTCCTATAATTTATGAATCAATAAACTTTCCTGAACCTGTGATCTATTTGGCAGTCGAACCCAAAATTAAAGGAGATTATCAAAAAGTTTATGACTCATTAAAAAAACTTGTGGAAGAGGATCCAACTTTGAAATTAAAAATTGATGAAGAAACAGGACAAATGATTTTGATGGGAATGGGAGAATTACATATAGAAGTTATGATTGAGAGATTGAAAAGAGAATTTAAAATACCTGTAAGATTGGGGAAACCAGAAGTTGCTTATAGAGAAACGATAACACAAATTTGTGAAGGAATAGGCGAATTTTCAAGTGTTGTAGGTGATAAACTTAATTATGGTTATGTATCCTTAAAACTTGAACCAGGAGAAAGAGGTGAAAAATTTAAATTTTTTAATTTAGTTGATAAAGAAAAACTACCATTAGAATTTATTCTACACATTGAAGAAGGAATAAAAGAATGTCTTGAAGTAGGAATTTATGGGTTTCCAATTGTTGATATTAAAGTTTTTTTAGTAGATGCTATTTATAATAAAGAAACATCCACACAATTGGGATATAAAATTGCTTCTGTTATTGCTTTCAAAAATGCTTATAAAAATGGCGCACCTGTTGTTCTTGAACCAATTATGAAAATTGAAATATTAACTCCTGAAGAGTTTATTGGAGAAGTTTTACATGATTTTACTATGAGAAATGGAAAAGTTTTGAATGTTGAAATATATGGAAATACTGGAATTATCAATGGAACGGTTCCTTTGAAGAAAATTTTTGGATATTCAACAGTTTTAAGGTCCTTGACACAAGGACGAGGAAGTTTTATAATAGAACCATCTTATTACGAAATTTTATCAGAGGAAGAATTTAAAAAAATTATAGGAATAGAAAAAAAGTAAGACATTTTTTATTAAAAGGAGGTAAATATATGGCGAAGGAGAAATTTATAAGGACAAAGCCGCATGTGAATGTAGGGACGATAGGGCATGTAGACCATGGGAAGACGACATTAACCAGTGCAATAACTCTTGTGCTTGAGAAAGAGAAGAAGGCGAAGTTTACCAAATATGAAGAGATAGACAAAGCGCCAGAGGAGAAAGAGCGAGGATTAACTATAAACATAGCGCACATAGAGTATGAGACAGACAAGCGTCATTATGCGCACATAGATTGTCCTGGACATGCTGACTATATAAAGAATATGATAACAGGGGCGGCGCAGATGGATGGAGCGATACTTGTTGTAAGTGCGCCAGATGGTCCGATGCCGCAGACCAGGGAGCATATACTTCTTGCTAGGCAAGTAGATGTTCCAGCGATGGTAGTATTTATGAACAAGATGGATATGATGGAGGATAAGGAGTTAGTGGAGTTAGTAGAGTTAGAGATAAGGGAGTTATTAAGCAAGTATGGATTTCCTGGTGATGAGATACCGATAATAAAAGGTAGTGCATTAAAAGTTCTTGAGTGTGGATGTGGGAAGAGGGAATGTGAGTGGTGTGGAAGGATATGGGAATTAATGGATGCTATAGACAATTATATACCAGAGCCAGTTAGGGTAATAGATAAGCCATTTTTGCTTGCTGTAGAGGATGTATTTAGCATAACAGGTAGGGGGACAGTAGCGACAGGAAGGATAGAGAGGGGAAAAGTGAAGGTAGGTGATGAGGTAGAGATAGTAGGTTTAAAGCATGATATAAAGAGGACAGTTGTTACAGGGCTTGAGATGTTTAGGAAGGAATTAGAGGAAGGTATATCAGGAGACAATGTAGGAGTTTTATTAAGGGGTGTAGAGAAAGATGAGGTAGAACGTGGTATGGTAATAGCAGCACCTGGTAGTATAACACCCCATACACATTTCAAAGCGCAGGTATATGTATTAAAGAAAGAGGAAGGAGGAAGGCATACACCATTTTTCAATGGATATAGGCCACAGTTTTACATAAGGACGACAGATGTTACAGGTGAGATAAAATTACCAGAGGGAGTAGAGATGGTGATACCTGGGGATAATATAGAGATGGAGATAAAATTAATATATCCTGTAGCACTTGAAAAAGGTCAGAGATTTGCAATAAGAGAAGGAGGAAAAACAGTAGGCGCTGGCGCTATAACTGAAATAATTGAATAAATATTTGACATAAATTTTAAAATGTGGTATAATTTATACTTTATGAACTGGTGAAAAAATGGGAGAAAAGAAAATTAGAATAAAATTGAAATCATTTGATCATAGATTACTTGATAGGTCAGTTAAGGAGATAATAGAAATTGCAAAATCAACAGGAGTTAGTATTAATGGACCTGTTCCTTTACCTACAAAAAGAGAAGTATATACTGTTTTAAGGTCTCCACATGTAAATAAGAAAAGTAGAGAACAATTTCAGTTGAAAATACATAAAAGATTGATTGATATAATTGACCCAACTCCAAGGACAGTTGATGCTTTAAGTAAATTAAATTTACCTGCTGGAGTTGAAGTTGAAATGAAATTAAGTTGAGGTAAAAAATGGGGATTGGAATTATAGGGAAAAAATTAAAAATGACACAGATTTTCAAAGAAGATGGAGAAGTTGTTCCTGTAACATTAGTAGAATACAAGGAAGGATATGTTGTTGATTTAAAAATTCCAGAAAAAGATAAAGCGATTGAAAAATTGAGAGATGAAATAATTTTGGCAATAAATGGAATTCATGTTATGTATTACAGGCCTCATAATTGGACACCGGCTTTAAGAGTTGAAGTGGGATCTACCGTCGCTGCAAATAATTCACGTATTGCAATATTACTGCAGGGTATTAAATATCAGTCAAAAACGCCAGGTCTTATGGAACCTTACCCACTCTATATAGCAGACCGAATGGTAAAGCACCTTGGAAGTGCCATCTCTGCATTTAGACAGGCTGCAACCATGAGAATGATGGAACTACACCAAGGAGAAATAGAGGATATATATTTCAGTATGCATGGGTACAGAACTAAAAGAGGAAGGTAAAATGGAAACTCAAAACAAAAGGTGTCCTAAATGTAATGAAGAAATACCTTCTCACTGGTATTTCCATAAGAAGTGTGGCTGGCAGGAAACCGCCCCAATAGCACAGAATGAGGCGAGTGTCCCGTTAGAGGAAACCCAGTTGACAGAGCAAAACAAAGAGTCAACAGCACACGAGACTGGTGGCGCCAAGCAGCTAATCGAAGAAGCCGAACGTATAGGGACAATAGGCTCCCCTTCGACCACCAACAAACTTTCACTGAACGTTCTTGCCACCGCCGCTGAAAAAAAATTGGTAGGAGAACTGGCTTTTTTCAGATTTCCCCAGGATAACAAACCGCACTATGCATTAGGGCAGATAACCGAAATTCAACTCAGAAATATCTGGCTTGAAGATCCAACAATTAAGTCGCTTGCCAGGCAGAGGGGACAGGTCAATCCTGTAAGTGGTCAACAGGATACACACATAGGAGATATAACAGTAAGCGCAGTATTCTGCAATGACGGTAATAGCTTTGAACCGGGTATTTTAGGAACTGTTCCAGCAACAGGGACTT
>JAMWBP010000110.1:2123-4158 GCA_023819365.1 Candidatus Omnitrophota bacterium | reverse complement strand
TCTCATATTCTAACCCTCCGTTTTAAAGTCAATTATTATATCAAGATAGTTATGTGTTATCTCTGCAGGGAATGGCGGCACCTGTTTTGTTGATATAACTGCTTCCATGACAGACCTATCAAATCTTGTATTGCCTGAACTCTTTTCAAGAGAGATATTTTCTATCCTGCCGTCTCTGTAAACCCTGAAAGAGACGATAGCAATCCTCTGTCCAATGATATTGTCTGTTTTCCAGTTTTCCTTTATTTTTTTATGTAGGGTTGAAAGATACCAGTCAGGAATACTCATCAAACTTGATATATTGATTTCTGCTGTTTCTATTGTTTCCCGCTCTATCTTTTCTATTTTGACAGGTTCCTTTGACTCAATTGTTTTTGGTGATTTTTTATTAGTAATCTCTGTTTTCGCAAGAAGAGATTCTCTGAATTTCTCTGCAGAAAAAGTTGGGATTTCTTTCTGAACAGGTTCCTGTTTCTCTATAGTTTTTTCTTTTGTAGCAGGATATTTTTCTTGAAGCACTTTTTTCTCAATTTTTAAATGTGGTTCAACAGGTAATTTTTCTGATGGAGGAGATATAACCTGAGGTACAGGAATTACCGGAATATCAATAATATGAACGGTAAATACATCATTTTTACTGGTCTGTTTTTTCATCGGAGATATAAGCAAGAAAGATATACCTACCATATGCAGGAGTAAAGAAATCCCTGTGCTTTTTTTGCTTATCTTACTCATTTCATTTCTGCCTGTGTAGCCAACCCTATAGTTTCTATATTGCATTTTTTGGATATATCCAGCACCTTTACTATATTTTTGTAAAGGACTGATTCATCACCTTTTATTACAACAGAAAGGTCTTCATTAATTCTTTTCTTTTCTCTCAGTATATTATACATCTCTCTGAGTGTAACCTTACGGTCGTCTATATAATACACATCTCCCGGTGCTATGGTTATAATAGTACTATTTTCTACCTCAATCTTTCCCGGAGATGAGGTCGGTAGTTTTACCTCAATTCCTTGTTCAAGAAATGGAGATATAATAAGCAGGATAATTACAAGTGTCAGTGCTACATCAACCAGATTGGTTATATTAACCCGGGAAAAGGTAATGCCTTCACTATTTTTTCTAATAGAGTTCATTTTTATATCTTCCTTTTTAACCTTTTCTGTCAGAATATGACTTTAAATATTCTATAAGGTAAGGAAAAAGGAATTCCATCTTTTCAAGGATATGGTTAAGTCGCTCTTTATAATAGTTATAACCGATTGCTGCAGGGATAGCAACAATTAGACCTACGACAGTTGTTATAAGTGCAGTAAAGACACCTCCCGCAACAAATCTTACAGAAGAGGAACCTGCTGCTGCAATTCCCTGGAAGGATAAAAGCAACCCCCATACAGTTCCCAGAAGTCCTAAAAAAGGTGATATTGTAGCAGTAGTAGCAAGGGTTGTAAGTTTTACTTCAAGTTTGCCCGCTTCTCTAATAAATGCCTTTTCCAGATATGCCTGTAGGTTTTCTAAATTTCCCCTGTCTCTGACCTCAATGCCATAGTTAAGGATATTACTTAAAGGGCAGTTTAATAACCTGATATTCCCACCTTTTTTTATCTGCCTTTCAAATATTCTGTGTTTCTTTTCTATATCCCTAAAGATAAACAACTTTTCAAGGATAATCTTCCAGGAATAAAGGGATAGCAACACAAGAACAACAATAATGAACCGTCCCACTACATCCGATTGTTTCCACGATGCAATCCAGATATTTTCCATTTCTAATTTGTGTTCATAGATTCAAACATTGCTTTAACAGATTCTGTCATATCTATATACTTTGCATCTTCTGGAATATCAAGTTTGAAAATATAATCAGGTATAATATCTGTTTTAATGTCCAGTATATCAATCCACATAGCAGGTGTATCTGTTTCTCCATATAATTCAATCTTTTCAGGAAACAGAGTGGCTGGATTTATCCATATCAACATTTTTTTGAACATATCCTGGGTACTCTGCATACCCATACCTGAAGAGA
>JAMWBP010000110.1:0-2113 GCA_023819365.1 Candidatus Omnitrophota bacterium | reverse complement strand
CATACCTGCAATATCTGTTATAGTTATGAGATAAAACTGCTTCCCGTTTCTAATCTTTTCTTCAACAGTCAGTTTATCAAATGATTTAGAAAGATAAGTTATTGCATCACTGTTCATCATAAAGCCCTGCTTACCCAAATGTTGCTTCATATTTTCAGGCAGTTTATTAAGGTCAATTGTCATAACTGTGTTTAACATCTTCTGATACTGAATTATCTTCTGTCCGTCCATCAGTATACTCTGTTCCATCGGTTGTGGCATTCCCGGCTGGCTCATTGTCATATCCATCCGCATCTTATTGCCTTTCTGCCAGAAGTTTACAGGCATCTTCATTATATTACCCATCATTGGCATATTGATTACATATCTTGCAATTACACTGTCTAAACCACTGTATTTTTGAGACATACGGATGAAGAATTCTTCCTTATTCACCTCTGCCTGTGCAGAAAAAAATATTGTTCCAACCAGCATCGCAACTACAAGGAATATATTTCTCATAATCTTATCCTCTTTTTTGTATCACAATAAAAAAGCCCTGTTTTGTATAATATCATATTTTTTATCAAAAACCAATTAGACATTTTAGATATAAAATATTATTATTACGGTGAGGAAGATTTAACACAGGATGCCATATGAAACAAAGAAATTTAGGTCTCCTATTAGTTTCTCTGACACCACTAATATTTTTACCCTATCTAAGTAGCGCTTTTCATCTCCCCAAATTCATCTGGATATTTTTCACAACTGTTTTACTTTTCTGGGTAGGTATAAAGGATGGATTATTTGGGTATCGTAATACCTTTATTTTACCTGTATGGTTATTTTTTATCTGGTGTGTTATAACCCTTACTAAGTGTATCAATATCTTTGTTGGTTTGCATAGTATTTTACTTTTTATACTTTTCATCACATTTTACATTTCCTTGGAAAATCTTGTAGTGAGAGATAATTCAGTTATAGATATTTTTATGAAGTATGCAGCGGGAGTAACTTTTATTATTTCTATTTATGGTATTTTACAGGTAATTGGTATTGACTTTCTGAACTGGGAGGTAAAAAGCAGTGCGTTATCCACATTAGGCAGGCGGAACTTTGCTGGTGAGTATCTTGTGATGGTAATTCCGTATATTTACTATTTAGCAATAAGGGAAAAGAAGTGGTTTATATATATGGTGTGTATTTTTTCTATAGTCCATCTTATTTTTACTTTTACCAGAGCAAGTTATCTTGCGTTTTTTGTTTCTGTTATTATATTTTTAATACTTGCTGGTGTGAAGAGCCCTTTAAGGAGCAAGGTAGTATTAATAGTTATCATTTTACTTTTCACACGTGCTGGTTTTTCTGCTGTTAAGAGATTTGAGAGGGGGACTATAGCAAGCAGGATATTAATCTGGAAGGTTACATTAAAGATGATAAAAGAGAATCCTTTAATGGGGGTAGGTGCTGGTAATTTTATTATAAACTATCCTTATTATGGTATAGGTGAAGAGGCGTTGCGTGGAGTATCTCTTGTGGTTGACAGGGTGCATAATGACTATTTAGAGGTGGCAGCAGAGGCAGGTATACCTGGGCTTATACTTTTTCTTTATCTTTTATATTATTTTTTCAGGGTTTGTTTTATTTTGTATAGAGAGGCGGACAGAGAAAAGAGGTTATTGGTAGCAAGTATTATCTGTTCAGTTATAGGGATATGTGTTAATGCATTAGCGTCATTTCCTTTTAAGAATCCCTCTACTTTGCTTCTTTTCTGGATAAATATTTCCTTTGCTGGTGGGTTATACAAAAGGTTAAAAGGTGAAAGGCATGTAAAAATTAACTATTCTTTCCTGAAGATATATCTGGGACTTTTTGCCCTTACAGGTTTTGTTTTAAGTTATAGAGGGATACAGGCAAGTAGATGCATCTTCTTTGCTAAAAGTTTAAAAGGCGAAAAGGCACTGATATATGCAGAAAAATCGGTGGTTTATAATCCATTCTCATCTGAAAGCACTTTTATGGCAGCAAAGTTGGCAACAAAACAGGGTGAATATAAAAAGGCGTATAAATATCTCGTTATGCAAAAAAAGTATGAACCATACAGTGATATTTTATATAATAATCTTGGACT
>JAMWBP010000002.1:15353-19652 GCA_023819365.1 Candidatus Omnitrophota bacterium | reverse complement strand
AATCTATCGGAAGAGATATGTAGATAAATCTCTGCTACAGGGATGTTAAAAAACCTTTTTATCTCCTTTGAAAATCTGGTTTTGAAAAAATCCTTTTCAATAAAGGCATTCCATATCCTTTCATCAATAAGTCCTTTCATCTTCAAAGTGTCCAGATAGAACTGTAGTATATCTTCCTCAGCGGACTTTCTCTCTTCTTTTACTCTCCCAATGAGGACCCTGAATTCTATCAGGAGTTGTTCTTCCTTATCCTTCAGTAGTTTATGTCCCCTTTTTGCAAGTAGTAGTCTTTTCTTAAGTTTGAGAAGTTCCATCCTGTTTGGATTAACCTTCAGTTTCATCTTTTCTCCAGTGTTTTTCCATAATCTCAGGAGGTATCCTCTTTATCTCAGAGACCGGAAGTAGATGTAAAAGTTTCCATCCGATATCCAGTGTCTGTTTTATTGTTCTCTCCTCATCTGTCTTCTGCGAGATAAACTCTTTTTCAAGTTGTCTTGCAAATGAAAGGTGTGCAATATCTGTTTCTGTAAGGGATGCCTCCCCTAAGACCACAGCAAGTTCTTCTGCTTCTTTACCTCTCGCATAAGATGCAAATAATTGACTTGCAATAGATGGATGGTCCTCGCGTGTTAACTCTTTTCCTGTTTTTCTGTCAACCCCTATACCTTTATCTCTTAACCTTGAAAGAGATGTGAGTATATCAATCGGAGGATATATACCTTTCAGATGTAGTTGTCGGGAAAGAATTATCTGTCCTTCAGTTATATAGCCAGTAAGGTCCGGTATGGGATGGGTCTTGTCGTCCTCAGGCATTGTGAGTATTGGTATCTGCGTGACAGACCCTTTCTTTCCTTTAATCTTTCCAGCCCGTTCATAGATGGTTGAAAGGTCTGTGTATAGATAGGAAGGATAACCGCGCCGTCCTGGTATTTCATTTCTTGCAGCGGATATCTCCCGTAGTGCCTCAGCATAGTTTGTCATATCTGTCAGTATCACAACCACATGCATATTTAGTTCAAAGGCAAGATACTCTGCTGCTGTGAGGGCTACACGCGGGGTTGCAATCCTTTCTATCGCTGGCTCATCTGCAAGATTGATAAATATAACACATCTCTCTATTGCTCCTGCTTCTGTAAATTCCTTTTGAAAGAACTCTGCTTCTTCAAATGTAATACCCATAGCAGCAAAGACAATGGCAAAAGCGCTCTCTTCCTCTTCGGATGGAATCTTTGCCTGTTTTACTACCTGTGTGGCAAGAATGTTATGTGGAAGACCTGCCCCTGAGAATACAGGAAGTTTCTGTCCCCGGACTAAACTATTCAGCCCATCTATTGCTGATATCCCTGTCTGAATAAATTCTGATGGATAGTCCCGTCTTACAGGGTTAATAGGAGATCCATTTATATCAAGGTAGTAGTGAGGTATAATCTCAGGACCTCTGTCTCTCACTTTCCCTAGTCCTGTGAATATCCTTCCAAGCATTTTAGGTGAAACACCAAATCTTACACCTTTACCTGTAAATCTAACCTTTGTATCCGAAGCGTTTAGTCCTGATGTGCCTTCAAAGACCTGAACAAGTGCCTTATCCTGATAAACCTCAAGGACCTTCCCCAATCTATTTTTCTTGTCTCCTGTTGAAATCTCAACGAGTTCTCCATAAGAAACACCTTCAACCCCTTCAACTAACATCAGTGGGCCAGAGATGCTTTCTATACTTTTATATTCACGGATTGTTTTTAGTAAAGGGTCCATAAATTTTATTATACACTAAAATTATGGTTATTGTAAAATTTCTCCCTC
Organism: Candidatus Omnitrophota bacterium; assembly: GCA_023819365.1. Lineage (GTDB taxonomy): Bacteria > Ratteibacteria > UBA8468 > B48-G9 > JAFGKM01 > JAAYXZ01. The sequence continues at coordinate 17,852 of JAMWBP010000002.1, read as the reverse complement.
ATTTCAAGTTTGGAAAGGAGGATAAAGGGCAGGTTAAAGAATTGCTTGACAGAAGGTAAAATTGTAGTAAAGTAAAATCTATATAAGGTGAGATATGGATGTTCCCAAAACAGTTATAGACCGTTTAGAAGAATTGGGTGTGTCTCTGAAAGATATTAAACTGGTGGCTGTTGCTGACCTTGATATCCAGGGAAATTTTACTACAGTATGGGTCCTTGTGTCTTCTGAGAAGATTATGGCACTTCCAGAAAAAGGTAAAGGAACGGAAGTTATAGTGGAACTGAAAGATGTTGAAAGCACAAGGGTGTACTGTACAGTGGGAAGTGCCTTCTTTCAGGCACGGGTTGGTGGTGTCTATATTGACATAGCAAGGTTTACCAATATTCTGCGTTATAAATTTGAAAGATTGTCAGTTCAGATAGAAAACCTTAAATCAAACAAGCCAGTAGATAATAAAGTGTTACAGGAGCCACATCCTCTGTTATGTAAGACCTGTGGTATGCCACTAAGGGAAGAGGGCGCTACCTGTTCCAGATGTGCAAAGGAGGGTGGGATGATAAAGCGCCTGCTCTCTTTGATAATGCCATACATACACTGGATGGTTGCTATATTTTTTATCACTGCAATAGCAGTAGGGTTTAACCTTGTTCCACCTCAACTTGTAAGAGTCCTCGTAGATGATGTTTTAACCACAAAGAAACATACTGACTGGCTTATATGGCTGGTACTTGCTCTGATAGGGACAGAAGTTTTTCGGACACAGTTAAATATGGTGATAGGGACACTTTCAACCTCTGTAGGCACTTTGATAACATATTCTTTAAGGACCCGTATGTTCAGAAAATTACAGGAACTATCTGTTGATTACTATGACAAAAACTCTGCTGGTATGATAATGACAAGGTTCTCTTCAGATGTAGAACAACTCCATGGATTTGTATCTCAGATAGGACAGGGGTTCCTTATCAATATACTTTTGTTTGTGGGAATAGGTATTATGCTTTTTACTATCAATGCACGTCTGGCTGTCTATGTACTTGTTCCTATACCTTTTGTTGTATCAGGCACATGGTTTTTCTGGCATAAGATTTACCCGAGATATTATAAACTCTGGGATAGTCAGGCAAAGATGTCCAGTTTCCTCCACAGTATAATATCAGGAATCCGTTTAGTGCGTGCATTTGCGCAGGAAGAAAAAGAGATAGAGCGTTTTGAAAAGCGGGCGGTAAATTTAAGGGATGCGAACAGGGCTGTAAACTTAAGCGTTGCTGCTTTTAACCCACTTATGGCTTTCTTCTTCAGTTTAGGTGGGTTAATTGTGTGGTATGCTGGTGGTAAGAGTGTACTTGCTGAAAAATTGACATTAGGGGAATTGATGGCTTTTTTAAGTTATATCACAATGTTTTACACTCCTCTTTCAAGTTTAACACTTCTTTCAAACTGGTTCAGTAGTTTTATTACCGCCACCCACCGTATATTTGAGATTCTTGATACCGAACCCACGCTGAAACCACCTGCCCAACCAGCAGATATAAAAAAAATAGAAGGAGATATTGAATTTAGAAATGTCTCCTTTGGATATGACCCCTATCATCCTGTTCTTAAGAATATAAGTTTTAAAATTAACAAAGGAGAAATGATAGGTATTGTTGGGAAAAGTGGTAGTGGTAAGACAACGATTGTGAATCTTATATGCAGGTTTTACGACCCCCAGCAGGGTGTGGTGCTTTTAGATGGATATGATGTGAGGACCATTCCTACAGAGGTTATACACAGAAATATAGGGATTGTTTTACAGGAACCATTTCTTTTCAGAGGCACCATAGCAGAGAATATCGCTTATGGAAATCCAAAAGCAACATATAAAGAGATTATTGCCGCTGCAAAGGCAGCAAATATACATGAGTCAATAATGCAGATGCCAAGTGGATATGATTTTTACCTTGGCGAAGGTGGGGCAGGGCTTTCAGGAGGGGAAAGACAGAGGATAGGAATAGCGAGGGTATTATTGTGTGATCCTCCTGTCTTGATACTAGATGAGGCAACATCTTCGGTGGATACAGAGTCAGAGATAAAGATTCAGGAAGCACTTGGTGTACTTTGCAAAGGAAGGACAACCATTGCTATAGCACACCGCCTTTCCACACTACGCGGTGCGGACAGGATATATGTTATTGATAGAGGCAGGATTGTAGAGTATGGAAGTCACAAGGAGTTAATGAAGAGCCGTGGTGTCTATTATAAACTCGTTGAGGCACAAACAAAACTCTCTGCAATTGATGAATAGGGAAATAAAAATGGAAGAAAAGAAAGGACTTAAAGAGTTTGAAATAAAGAATCTAAATCCTGGGGATGTGAAAATTTTCAGAGGAGCATTCAATCTCATACATTTAATTACTTCAGATGGGGTTCTTTATAAAGGTGTATATGCCCTGTGTGCTTTTCCTATAAGATGTCCGGATAAATTTATATTCCTTTTTTATCATGATGAAAAGGATA
>JAMWBP010000002.1:0-15343 GCA_023819365.1 Candidatus Omnitrophota bacterium | reverse complement strand
CAACTGGATGATATGACGCCCCAAGCCCTCAGCTATACCCTCGAACAACTCTATGCCGTTGGTGCCGTTGAGGTTTTTTATCAACCCAAGACCTCAATATTTTCCCTGAAGAAAGCAGACGGATTATCCTTGATGCGATGAGAAAACAGTATTTTGCATATACTATAGAAGCTATATATAGTATAAAACTTGAATTTGGTGTATTACACTTTGAGGTTGAGACAGATAAAGGACCGAAGGAGTTTTACATGAGATGGGCATCACACAGAACTCTTGACTTCGGAGACAAAGGTAAGGTTCTCCTTGATATATTTGATGATAGATATATACTCCCTAATATAGAAAATCTTACAAAGGCAGAGCAAGAGGTCTTCACCCGGTACATCTACTGGTAAAAATAAGAAAGTCAGGAGTTATCCCGACACCCATGTAACTTGTCTGTTGTATATGAGATATTCCTGTGGTATCATTTAATCTATGGGAAAACTGGATATGAAAGTCATATTTAACAAGTTGCTTGAAAAAAAACCACTGGATGAAACAGAAAGTTATAATGTTTTTAAAGGGATTATGGAAGAAGAAATATCCCCTGTTCAGACATCTGCCTTTCTTTCCCTTCTAAGAATGAAAGGGGAGCAAGCGGCAGAGATTACAGGTGCTGCTAAACTTTTACGTGACAAGGCGGTAAAGGTTAATGTTAAGAAGTGTACTCCTGTATGTGATACCTGTGGAACCGGAGGAGATTATTCAGGAACATTCAATATCTCAACCTGCACAGCAATAGTAGGATTTTCAGCCGGACTGGTAGTTGCCAAGCATGGCAACCGTTCAATGACCAGCAGTTGCGGCAGCGCTGATGTCCTTGAATACCTTGGATATAAAATTGATATAGAACCATCTAAAAGCGAAGCCCTTCTCAATAAATATGGATTTGCCTTTCTTTTTGCTCCAATTTATCATAAGGCGATGAAGAATGTTGTCCCTATCAGAAAAGAACTTGGATTTAAAACAATTTTCAATATTATAGGGCCACTCTGTAATCCTGCATCTTCTGATGTTCAGATAATGGGTGTAAATGACTATAATTTATTAAAGATTATTCCACTTGTTTTTCAACGTTTAGGGATAAAAGGGTATATCTTCCATTCAGCAGATGGAATTGATGAGATATCCCTTACAGGTAAGACATATATGGTAGAAGTATCAAAAAAAAGGATAAAAGAGTTTGAGATATATCCACAGGACTTTGGATTTAAAAAATGTAAACTTTCTGACCTTAAAGGTGGAGATGTAAAGACAAATGGGGATATCCTTTTAGATATTATAAAAGGCAAAGAAAAAGGAGCAATGAAGGATATTGTTCTTTTGAACACGGCATTTTTACTTACTGCTGCAGGAGTTTCAAAAGATGTGAAAGAAGGGATTGATATAGCGACAAACACAATAGAAAAGGGAATATGCTGGAAAAGGTTTAATGAAATTCTGGAGGCAGTGAATAGATGAAATATCTTAATACCTTTATTCTCCTTTCTCTTTTAATCATTTCCACTCCTTTTGCCAGTGAGATAGAGATTTCCCTTCCTCACCAGGCAGCATTGGACCTCTGTTCATATCCATCTGTAAAAGAAGGTGTTGTAGACCTTTTATATGTCTATCTAGATAATCTATGGCACAGAGGAAGATATGACAGAATATTTCCCGTATTAAAGTTGATAACCAGTATCTCTCCTGCAGAGGTAGAAGCATGGGTACTTGGTGGCTGGTTTCTTATAAATGGTATAGCCCCAAAACTATCAGGGAAACAAAAGGGAAAGGTAATTGATTATGCCATTGAGTTTATGAAAAAAGGCATAGAGGCAAACCCTCAAGATGAACGTCTTTATATGGAACTGGCTATGTATTATTACACTATGAAGGACTATAATAAGGCGCTTCATTATATAGAAAAGATAGAACCATTATCTCCATCCTACCACTTCTTCCATCTTAAGGCACACACATACCAGAAGACAGGCAAGATAAAAGAAGCAATAGAGGTGTGGGAAAAAGTGAAAGTATTATTTCCAGAGATGAAGGATATCGCCGAACGGTTTATTATGGAGTTAAGAGATGATTCTGGAGAAAATCATTGAGGAAAAGAAAAGGATAGTGGAGAAGCAGAAAGTGGAAGGAGAAAAGGAATGGGAGAATGAGGGTTTGAAGAAACCATTGAGTTTAAAAGAGTTGTTGAAGAAAAATTTTGGGCTTATTGCTGAGATAAAAAGGGCATCTCCATCTGCAGGGGTTATAAAAGAAGATATAGATGTAAGGAAGATAGCATTAATATACAATAGTGCTGGTGCTTTAGGTATATCTGTCCTTACCTGTGAGCCATTTTTTATGGGACGGATGGAAGACATAAAGGCAGTGAGGGAAGTAGTTGATATCCCTGTACTGATGAAGGATTTTATTATTGACCCCTATCAGATTTATCTTGGCAGGAGATATGGGGCTGATGTGGTTCTATTGATATTAAGGGTCTTATCAGACCAGGATTTTTTGAAACTTTTAGATACATCTGAAAAGTTAGAAATGGAGGCACTTATAGAGGTCCACAGTGAAAATGAACTTGAAAGGGCAATACGTCTGGTGAAAAACTGGGATAACAGGATATTGGGGATAAACAACAGGGACCTTGATACACTGAAAACAAATATCTCAACTACTTTGAATTTGATTAAACTAATCCCAAAAGATAAAATAGTTGTTATAAGTGAAAGTGGTATAAAGGAAAAAGAAGATGTGAGGATATTAAGGGAAGCAGGTGTACAGGGTATTCTTGTAGGGGAGTGTCTACTGAAAAGTTCTGATATTAAAAAGAAGATACAGGAATTGTTATGAGAAAAGGGGGGATAATGGAAGAGAATAGGATAGATATATCACCAAAAGAGATGCCGCAAAAGTGGTATAATGTTCTGCCTGACCTACCTACTCCTTTACCACCTGTGATACATCCGGGGACAAAGCAGCCGATTAAACCAGAGGACCTTTTGCCTATATTCCCGATGGCTCTTATAAAACAGGAGATGTCCTCTGAAAGATGGATAGAAATTCCTGACCCTGTGATGGATGTTTACCGTTTATATCGTCCAACACCTTTAAGAAGAGCAAGGAATTTTGAAAAGGCACTGAAGACAAAGGCAAGGATATATTACAAAGATGAATCTGTTTCTCCACCAGGGTCACACAAACCCAATACTGCTATTGCTCAGGCATACTATAACAAAGTAGAAGGTGTGAAAAGGATTGCTACAGAGACAGGTGCAGGACAGTGGGGTAGTGCACTTGCCTTTGCCTGTAAGATGTTTGACTTAGAATGCACTATCTATATGGTAAAGGTCTCATACAACCAGAAGCCATACAGACGGCTTCTGTGTCAGACCTGGGGTGCAACAATGTATCCTTCGCCTTCAGATAAAACAAACTTTGGCAGAAAGGTTCTTGCCGAAAATCCTGACTCACCGGGAAGTTTAGGTATTGCCATATCTGAAGCGATAGAAGATGCTGCCTCACGAGAAGATACAAAATACTCACTGGGCAGTGTACTTAACCATGTCCTACTTCATCAAACCATCGTGGGTCTGGAGACAAAAAGACAGTTAGAGATGGCAGGAGAAAAACCGGATGTCCTTATTGGTTGTGTCGGTGGCGGTAGTAACTTTGGTGGATTTATCCTTCCCTTTATTCCCGATAAACTCAAAGGGGAAAAGATAAAGATAGTTGCAGTTGAACCAAAGGCATGTCCTACACTTACAAAGGGACTTTATAAGTATGACTTTGGAGATACTGCCTGTACAACGCCGCTTCTTAAGATGTTCACATTAGGACACAGTTTCATCCCACCAGGAATACATGCGGGTGGGTTGAGATACCATGGTGCTGCACCTATAGTATGTCACCTTTTAAATCATAAACTTATAGAGGCATCCGCATACCACCAGAAGGAGTGCTTTGAAGCAGCAGTACTATTTGCAAGGACAGAAGGGTTTTTGCCTGCACCTGAGACAGCACATGCAATAAGGGCTGTTGTAGAAGAAGCAAAGGAAGCACCTAATGGTAAGGTAATTGTATATAACCACTCAGGACATGGGCTTTTTGACCTTTCTGCTTACCAGTCATACTTTGAGGGTAAACTTGAGGACTATGAATATCCTGAGGAGAAGATAAAACAGGCGCTATCAGAACTGCCAGATATAGATTAGCAATCTTTAACTTTTAAGTTATGGAGATAAAGATATGTGGATTCACCAGAAGAAAGGATATAGATGAGGCAGTTGCCCTTGGGGTTAGAATTATAGGTTTGAACTTTTATCATAAGAGCCCGAGGTATATACCGGTTGACAAAGCAAAAGAGATTTTGATAAATCTTGATAAGAATATTAAAGTTATTGGTGTCTTTGTAGAACCCAATGAAAAATACCTGTTTCAGGTAACAGATACTCTACATCTTTCAGGTGTTCAACTCCATGGAGATGAGCCACCCTCTCTGGTAGAAAAGATTAAAAGAGAATTTCCCGAAAAGATAGTTATAAAGGCACTGCGCGTGAAGGACAAAAAAGGGTTAGAGGAAGGAATGAAGAGATATTCACCTAACTTTTTTCTTTTAGATACCTATGATGTGGCTATATATGGTGGAACAGGAAAGAGGATAAGCTATTCATTGCTTGAAAATACTTATATACCCTGGGGTAAAGTTTTTCTTGCAGGTGGTATTACCCCGAATAATATAAAGGAGGTTATAAGTAAGTTTCACCCTTATGGTATAGATGTTGCTTCAGGTGTGGAAAGTGCTCCTGGTATAAAGGACAAAAACAAAATAAAACTACTACTCAAAAATGTAAGAGAGATAGAAGAAAATGAAACTTCCTGACAGGTATGGTAAATACGGGGTCTTTGGTGGCAGGTTTGCACCTGAGACACTTATACCAGCACTTGAGGAATTAGAAAAAGGATATAAGAGTATCTCAAAAGATAAAAGTTTCAGGGAAGAACTTTCTTACCTGCTTTCCGAGTATGCAGGGAGACCAACACCTCTTTATCTTGCAGAAAACTTCAGTAAGGTTATCGGATGTAAGGTATATCTTAAAAGGGAAGACCTTGCATTTACAGGCGCACACAAGATAAACAATACATTGGGGCAGGTGCTTCTTGCTAAAAAGATGGGTAAAAAACGGATAATTGCAGAGACAGGAGCAGGTCAGCATGGTGTGGCAACTGCAACAGCGTCTGCCCTTTTTGGTATGGAGTGTTGTATATATATGGGTGAGGTTGACTGTGAGAGGCAGAAACTCAATGTCTACAGGATGAAACTGCTTGGTTCAGATGTTATAACTGTAAAATCAGGGAGCAGGACATTAAAGGATGCAATAAATGAAGCGATGAGGGACTGGATAGCAAACTTTGCCTATACCCACTATGTCATTGGTTCTGTTGTTGGTCCACATCCATATCCTCAAATAGTAAGGGACTTCCAGTCAGTGATTGGTATTGAAACAAAGAGGCAGATACTTAAAAAAGAAAAAAAGTTGCCTGACTATCTCATTGCCTGCGTAGGTGGAGGAAGCAATAGTATTGGACTTTTCTATCCATTCTATAAAAATAGAGGCGTGAGGTTTATAGGTGTTGAAGCAGGTGGTAAAGGGATAAGCACATCAAAGAATGCTGCAACACTCTGCAGGGGAAACAAGGGTGTTCTCCATGGCAGTTTTTCATATATATTACAGGATAGATACGGACAGATAAAAGAGACACATTCTGTTTCAGCAGGGCTTGACTATCCTGGTGTTGGTCCTGAGCATGCCTTTTATAAGGAGACAGGAAGGGCTGAGTATACATATGCCACAGATAAGGATGCATTAGATGGCTTTCACATATTAAGTGAGACAGAGGGTATTATCCCTGCATTAGAGCCAGCACATGCAATTGGCTGGGTTATAAAAAACAAAAAAAGATTTAAAAAAGATGATATTGTGGTGGTATGCCTTTCCGGCAGGGGTGATAAGGATGTTGCTGAAGTTGCATCAATTGAAGGTGTTTTGTAAATCATTGCCCAATGAAAAATGAAATATAAAGAAAAGAAATATCAACCTGTATTGGTAAAAGAAGAGGTGTTACTGGACTACAGGGTTCATCAGGAGAAATTAAATAAAAACCTTAAAGGGACAAAAAAAGATTATGGTATATTTTTTACTCCTGAATGGATTATTGATTTTATGGTAGACCTCGTTGATACTGGCTCTATTATTGATAAAGAGATTTATGTTTTAGAACCTGCCTGTGGCTTAGCACAGTTTTTAATTGGTATAAAGAAGAATAAACCAGCACTTTCCAAAAAAGCAAAATTTTTTGGTGTAGAGATTAATCAGGATGTGATAAATTATTTGAAATCGCTGCATATTCCTGATGATATCCGGATAATAAGGGATGACTATCTATTATGGCAGTCCGATTTATTATTCAATTTGATTATTGGTAATCCGCCTTACGGTATCCCCAGTTCTTCTGAACACTATACCATTAAGGTATCTCCACCGACTAAAGCAAAATATAAGAGGCAGTATGAGACCTGGTATGGTAAATATAATATCTATGGTGCTTTTGTAGAAAAATCTATTAGATTGCTAAAACCCGGCGGACAACTTATCTTTATCATTCCTGCTACTTTTATGATTTTAGACGAGTTTAAAAAACTTAGAAAATTTTTATCTCAAAATGGAGGAACTGCAATAATATATATGGGACCGGATGTTTTTAAACCAGAAGCAGATGTATCATCAGTAGTAATTAATTTTTTAAAGTCAGCTAAATTTGCAAAAAGATTGGAACTACTTGAATATGCAAATGGTAAAGTTAAAACTGTAAAGATTGCTACAGATTGGCAGGGGGAAGTGGTTAAATTTGAGACAAAATATACAAAAAACATTGAGGATATGTGTTCTTATTCTCTGGGAGAAATTTATGAAATAAGGATTTCCCCAAGAACCTCTGAGATTAAAAACAATCCCTGTGTTTTAGTTAATATTTCTGTCAATGGGAAAGAATATTTACCAATTTTGAATGGCCGTAACCTTGCTTCTAATATGATTATTTATGAACCATTAACGGGTTACTGGATTAAAAAAACAGAGATTAATAAATTAAGAAATTTTTTTAGTATTCCACATATTGTAGTTGGTTTAGGATTCAGGAAAAATGGGAATGTAGCTGCTGCAAAGGAAGAAAAATGTTATCCCTGGATGGGAGATGTGTATCATCTTTTAAGAAGAAATAATCTGTTTGGTTTTAGTTTTGATATGAGTGATTCTGATGTGGTAGAGTATTTGAACTCCGATTATGTTAAAAAATATGTTAAAGATATGTATAGAGAAATTACATATCATTTAAGCATAACACAACTAAAAAATTTACCATTACCGAACAAAAAAGAATGGGGAAAGATAAAAGAAAAGTGGTCATTATGAAAAATCCAATTACTGATTTAGAAAAATTTCGAAAGTTTCTTGAATCTATCCCACTGAATAATTACCGCCAAGAGTTTAAAGATATTAAATGGGTAGAACAGGACTTACCAAAAGAGATTTTACCACTTACTTCCATTTTCAGTTACTATTGGGAAGAAAGGAATTATCTTTGTTTTGATGAGTGGTTTGAAAAATTCTGGAAGGAAATAAACGCAAATCCAGAAAGTAAACAATCTCTCTCAGAATTCAAGAAGTATTTTTTTGATAAAGAAATAGAAGAGGATGGTTGGTTTAAAAAAGGTTTCAAGGCAAGGATGTACAGAACCTGGATTTCAGTACTTACACAATTAGACTTTTGTTATTTATTTGAATATATCTGTGCCAGAGAAAATAATAAATTATTGCTTGAATGTAGTGCAGAATTAGATATTAAAGGTATTGATGCTAAAGTTGGTGAAATAGAGTTTCAGGTAGCCAAGATAAGCCAGAGGAAAGAAGCAAGGACTTCCGGCGGAAAGAAAAAGGTTATTACTATACCTTATGCAGTATTTAATATAGAGGAGTTTAAAAGAAAAAGTGAAAGTTTCAGAGTAAAAGATAAAGAAGGGTATAAAAGAGCACTTTATTCATTTTCTAAATATTTTAAGGTTCTAAACAACGGATTTGTTGTATTTAAAGAAGATTATCTTAGACCGATAATAGACAACATAGGTAGTATTGAAAAGGTTAGAGAAATAGTCAGCAGGATTTCTCAGGAGTTGTCAGGGGAAACTTAAATGAACAGGATAGATGAAAAGTTTAAGGAGTTAAAGGAAAAAGGGGAGAAGGCACTGATTGCATATTTTACTGCGGGTCTTCCTTCTGTTAATGGGAATATTGAAATTATAAGAAAATCAGAACAGTCAGGGGTGGATATTGTGGAGATAGGGGTTCCTTTTTCAGACCCAATTGCAGATGGACCTATAATTCAGTATGCATCAAACATCTCCCTTGAAAAGGGGACAAATACAGATACGGTCTTTGAGATATGCAGAGAACTGAAAGATTCAGTAGATATACCATATCTTCTTATGACTTACTACAATCCTGTTTACAGATACGGGATAGAAAAATTTTCAAAAAGGTGTGCCCAAACAGGTGTTTCAGGTATTATCATCCCTGACCTTCCCTTTGAAGAGAGTAAAGATGTAAGAGAGGCACTTAAAAAGCAAAATGTGCACCTTATCAATTTCCTCACTCCTTTTACACCTAAAAAGCGTGCAAAAAGTATTATAAAGGCATCCACTGGCTTTATATACTTTATTACATCAGCAGGTGTGACAGGCCCAAGAGAAAAATTTTCAGAAGAGATGTGGGATAAACTTAAAATAGTGAAGGAGATAAGCAGGACTCCTGTGGCATCTGGTTTTGGTATATCTGATACAGCGCAGGTGAAGCGTCTGAGAGAATATGTAGATGGTGTTATTATAGGAAGTTTTTTTGTAAAAAAGATTATTGATGGTAAAATAGAAGAACTATGGAAAGAGATAAGAGAAATAAAAAAGGCACTGGCAAGGGAAAACTGAAAAAGATAGTGCTTGGTATTATATGCCTTGCAATTGTAGGTGCAGGTGTCAACTTTTATTTCAAGTATCTTGAAGAGAAAAAGAAACAGATGGAACTTGCTGAAAAGCAGAGGCAGGAAGAACTTGAGAAAGAAAGACAGAGGAAATTTCTTGAAGAAAAAAGGAAGGAGTTTGAACGGCTTGTTGCTGAAATGAAAAGGTATTATGAAGCGGGGGATTTTGAAAAGGCAAGAGAGATTGGATATAAAGCACTGGGACTTGCTAAACAGTATGGATTTAATACAGATGAGATTTATAAACTCCTTCACCTTATGAAAGTTGCTGAATATAGAGGGAAACTCAAAGAACTTGAAGAGTTAAACAGGGACATCTATAAGTACTTCTATGTAAGGGAAGAGGTATTAAAGATACCTGTAATAAAAGGACTGGGAGATTTAAGAGATAGTATCTTGATAAAAACATATGAGAATGAGTATCTTGTAAATCTTATACTGGCAAAAAAGAATGCCACAAAGGGTATGGAGGCAGAAAATCCGTTGTACTATTACCTTATAAGTCGTGATTACCTTGATAAAGCGATTGCCATCCGTAAAAATTATCGCATACCTGTTTCATCTGAAGAAGAAATAGTAAGATACCATCAAAGAGAACTGTTTTTCTATTCAGAGAAGGTGAGAGAAGAGACAGTACCGTCTACTCTATAAGCGATGGAAGGAAGATGTGTGAAGATAGGGATTTTAGGTTGTGGGACTGTCGGGAGTGCGGTTATAAAGGCCCTTCTCAAAAATAGAAAGGCATTAAAGGAAAAAACAGGAATTGATTTTGTCGTCTCAAAGGTATGCGATAAGGATATAAAAAAGCGCTGTCTATTCCCTTCACTCTTTACATCCAATCCAGAAGATATTATAAATTCATCCGAAATAGATATAGTTGTGGAACTCATTGGGGGGACAACTGTTGCATTTGATTTACTCAAATCAGCAATTGATAATAGAAAGTCAGTTGTTACAGCAAACAAGGCAGTTATCTCAGAAAAAGGGAAGGAACTATTTATATCTGCAGAAGAAAAGAATGTTCATATTGGGTTTGAAGCCAGTGTTGCAGGTGCTATACCTATTATAAAGACAATTCGCGAAAGCTTTATAGGGAGTAACATCCGTAAGATATATGGTATTCTTAATGGAACTACAAACTATATCCTTACAGAGATGTTTAAGAACTCTGTAAGTTTTTCCACTGCTCTTTCAATGGCTAAAAACCGTGGATATGCTGAGGCAGACCCTTCACTGGATATAAAGGGGATTGACACAGCACACAAGATATCCATACTTTCAACTCTTGCCTTCACCAGATACATCCACTGGAAGGATGTTTATGTTGAAGGTATTGAAAATATTGAACCATTGGATATAAACTTTACTGCAGAGTTCGGCTACAGGATTAAACTCCTTGCTGTTGCAAAGAGAGAAAAGGATAATCTTGAGATAAGGGTCCATCCGACACTTATTCCTTCAAAACACCTTCTTTCTTTTGTAGATGGTGTCTATAATGCTATCTATCTTGAGGGTGATATGTTCGGGAAATCCCTTCTTTACGGAGAAGGGGCTGGTGGTTCTGCTGCTGGTAGTGCAGTTGTTGCCGATATAGTTGATATCGGGAAAAAACTGGTGCATAATAATCTCCCCTATAAAACTATCATTTCAGAAGAGAGAAAACTTAAAGTCCTGCCGATAGAGGAGGTGAGCACAAGGTATTACTTCAGATTTACAGCCCTTGATAGACCAGGTGTTCTTGCAGGGATTGCAACGGTTCTGGGGAGGCATAATATAAGTATTGCATCTGTTATCCAGAAGGAAGAAAGCCCTGAGAAGGCAGTTCCCATTCTTATGTTGACCCATCAGGCAAAAGAGGTATCTGTAAGAAAAGCCATAAAAGAGATAAATAACCTTCCATTTATAAAAAAACCTACTGTTCTTCTTCGGATAGAAGAATAAAAAATTGAATGGAAAGGCGTTATCTGTATACCCTATATGGATGCCGTTTCCATTTTCCATGTTCATTGCTTCATTAAAAATCTATAAAAAATAGAATTTGGTTTCCCACCTTATCCATAGACAAGATAGAGGACGCTCTACAAAAGGGCTAACGCCCTTTAATGTGGATGCCACAATGTTTGTCGTAGTAGCGTCCTTTTTTCTATCTATACCTCTGAAGTAAAGAGAAAATAAAACCATTTCTTGCTTTTTCGCATTTAATTAAAAAACTACAGGAAAACCTTTTCTCTATGTAAGTCCCCCTTATATTCAAGTACATAAGGGGCATATATCTCTCTATTTTCCCACGACAGTTTCTGGTTATAAACAAGCGCATCTTCCATCTTTTTTCAGTGATACAGGTCTTTGCTTAACGCGTGCCCTATTCTTACCTCATTTCCAATATCACAACATCCTTTTCCTACATCCCCTGAGATATAATAAAGATGGTAGACCCCCTGTGTTTGAAGATACAGTGGTCAATGACATATTCCCCTTTATTGTGATATACATACCTGAAAGACACATGCCATTTTTCCACAGGTATAATAAACTCACTTTTTTCCATCGTTTCTCCCTTTTTCCTGCGATTATTTTCTTTTTTATATCTTTCCCAATAGTATCAAAATTCCTATAAATATAAAAACAACTGCACCGATATATCTTATAACATCTTCTCTTATACACTTAGACAACATTGCACCTATAACAACTGTTATAATAGTAACAAGCATATATGCAAGGACAGAGCCAAACCATACAGAGAAAGGTCTTCCTGATTTTGCTGAAATTGTAATCCCTATCAATTGTGTCTTGTCAGCCAGTTCAGCAACAAATATAGAACCAAATGTAATCCATAATGTTTTTATATCCATTATACGCTCCTTCTGATGACATAATATAAAATAATCTTAATATATTTCACTTAGGAAACTCAAATTTTATATCTACATCTTTCTTCTCTTCCGGTGTTGCCTCAAAAAGTGGTCTATCCTGATAGTTAAGCATCCTGGCAACAATCATATCAGGTATCTGGTGTATCCTTATGTTGTAGATATTCACACTGTCGTTATATAGTTCCCTTCTGTCTGCTATCATATTCTCTATCTCACTTATTCTGTTTTGCAGTTGTATAAAGTTGTTGTTTGATTTTAACTCAGGATAACTTTCAGCAACAGCAAAGATGGTCTTGAGTGCCCCTGTAATTGCAGTATCAATCTTTTCCTTTTCCTCTACTGTCCCTGCTTTAAGATATTCTGTCCTCAAACCCACTATCTTTTCTAATGTCTCTCTTTCATATTTCATATAACCTTCACAGACCTTTACTAATTTTGTTATCTCATCATGCCGTTGCTTTAAAAGGACATCTATATTGGACCAGTTTTTATCTATATCCCTGCGTAGTTTTATCAGTCCGTTATAGATACTCACAAAATAAAGAAAGACCCCTATTACCACAAAAACTATCAATACAATTATCACTATACCCATTTTACCCTCCTATCTTTTTTACTTATTTTATAATAATCTTGAATGCATAATAAAGAAGTATTTTTAAACAGACCAGAGAAAGGACGATCCCTCCGAAGATGCTGAAGAATATTTTGTATTTATAACTCTCTACAAGTTCTTTTTCACTTTTATTTGATATAATAAAGTGCCTGTCTAACTCTCCTTTCCCTATCACTATATTCTGAAGATTGTCCGGTATATTATACCTGCCTTGTTTAATGTTGCTTTCAATACCTTCAAACTCTTTCCTTACCTCTTCCTTTACTTTCTCCCTTGCCAACCTCCACTCCTCTTCATCTATCCACATATCCTTATTAATATCAAGTTTTATCTTTTCATCAGGGTTTTCTATAATCTCCTTTATCCTTGCCTCAACCTCCTTCTGCATCTTCTCTTCTATCCCTTCCAGTCGTTTTGCAGTCCCTAATACATAGATGGGCTCTCCCTCCATTATATTCCATTCCCTGTATCTTCTTCCATTTTCTATATTTGTATACCTTAAAGGAAGGTCTGTTTCTACATCTGAAGGGTCTACTATAACAGCCCCGGTATCATCTTTTACAAAAAATGGGATATCTGTCTTCAATTCTAATTCCTTCACCCATTGTGTTGACTTTTGAGTTCTTACAAGGCGTTCCACAAGGATATGGTAAAAGACACAGGATGCCTTTGTATATGGGCCTGTAAGAAGGACATCAGGTATGGCAATTCCGTTAATTTCAACAAGCCCCATTGCTATAGAGCGGATCTTTGAGGTTGGAATATTCTGGATAAGACGCTTTGTCCATAACTTCCTGAAGCCCGTGAAGAAAAAATATATACCAGCAAAAAATCCTATTATAGACCAGATAAAAATCCTTGTGTCTATATCTGTTTTCATTATTCTTTAGTGCTTGAAGTGCCTCATACCTGTGAATACCATAGCAATCCCATATTCATTACAGGCCTGTATCACCTCTTTGTCCTTTAAGGCACCTCCTGGTTGTATAATAGCCCTCACCCCTGCCTCTTTCAAAACATTTATACTGTCAGGGAAAGGGAAGAATGCATCTGAAGCGACGATAATTGGTTTTATCTCCTTCTTGAAATTATCCCTCATCTTCATAACAGCAACCCGTGCTGAATCATACCTTGACATCTGTCCTGCACCGATACCTACTGTCTGACCTTCAGTAGCAATAACAATGGCATTGGACTTTACAAACTTACAGACAGTCCATCCAAACTTAAGGGCTGCCATTTCCTTCTCATCAGGTGCTCTTTCTGTCACAACCTCAAGTTTTTCAAACTCTTTATCATCTGGTGTCTGAACAAGAAATCCATCATTGAGTGTTTTAAAGTCATACTTCAATTTTATATCAGAAGGACTTTTTACTACCCTTAAGTTTTCTTTTTTATTAAAGACAGTTAGTGCCTCCTTGTCATAATCAGGAGCAATAATAACCTCATAAAACCTTTCAACTATCTTTTCTGCAACCTTTTTATCAACTTTCCTGTTAAATCCAACAATACCTCCAAAGGCACTCAACGGGTCTGTTTCCAACGCCTTTTCATAGGCAGTGTATATATCCTCTGCAGTTGCGACACCACAGGGATTGTTGTGTTTTACTATTACACAGGCAGGGATAGAAAACTGGTTGACGAGAAGGTATGATGCCTCCATATCAAGAAGATTATTAAATGAAAGTTCCTTTCCTTGATCTTCAGGCTCAGTTTATGGCCATAAAAGAAGAGATTAGAATAAAAATAGATTCAATTCTTGAATCCCAAAGGTTTGTCCTGGGCCCAGAAGTTGAGGCCCTTGAAAGAGAAATGGCATCTTTTTGTGGGGTTAAAAGGGCTATTGGGGTTTCCTCTGGAACTGATGCCCTTCTTGTTTGTTTAATGGCTTTCGATATTAAGCCTGGAGACGAAATTATCACGACTCCTTTTTCCTTTTTTGCCACCGCGGGAGCAATTGCTCGTTTGCAGGCCAGACCCATTTTCTGCGATATTGATCCTTTAACTTATAATCTCGATCCTAATAAATTGGCTTATCTTCTTGAAAAAGGTAAACGAACAAAAAAAATAGCCAGGATTAAAGGAATAATCCCTGTTCATCTCTTTGGCCAATGCGCCGATATGGATAAGATTTTGGATTTAGCTAATACTTATAATCTTTTCATTCTTGAAGACGCGGCCCAGGCTATTGCTGCCGAGTATCCCTCTAAGAAAGGCGTCAAAAAAGCTGGTTCCATGGGCCTTGCTGGTATCCTTTCCTTTTACCCGACTAAAAATCTCAATGCCTATGGCGATGGTGGAATGGTCTTAACCAATAATGACCGACTAGCGGAAAAAATTATGAGACTTAGGGTGCATGGAGAAAGAAAAAGATATTTTTATGATATGATTGGGGGAAACTTTCGACTGGATGCCCTTCAAGCTGGAGTCCTTAGGGTTAAATTGCCTTATCTTAATTTGTGGCTGGAAAAGAGACAGGAAGCAGCGGCTCGATATGAAGCTTTATTCCAAGCTAGTGGTTTGATCGAAAGGAAAATGATTAGTTTACCCCTAGCTGTTTATAAAAATAAGGGAGTAAAAAATTATCACACCTACCATCAATTTATAATTAGAGCCAAAAAAAGAAATCAATTGCAGGCTTTTCTAAAAGAAAGAGGCGTCGAGACTGTTGTTTATTATCCTCGGCCTCTTCACCTTCAAAAATGCTTCGAGTATTTAGGTTACAGGAAAGGAG
>JAMWBP010000109.1 GCA_023819365.1 Candidatus Omnitrophota bacterium | reverse complement strand
TTCGCAATATGCTTTTAAATAAATTGTTTAAGGTATTCATAAAACTTTTTTGCTTTTTTCAAATCTCTTTCTGTATCTATTTCTATCCAACAATTTTTATCTACAGTAATTGTTTTTATGGGTTGCTTTTTATTTATAAGATAGTTTAGCAATTCATGCCAGTAAGTTGGAGTATTTTTGGGATTACTTATAAGAGATTCAATACTTTCCTTAATTATTTTTCTATTTTTATCTCCTTTCACTACTACAATACCAAGAGAAACACCATCGGCATTAATATCTGCTATATTTTTATCTGCTTTTATTAAAAAACCTTTTCTGTCAGTCTTGACTCTCATCTCATCTTTCATATATCTTTCTTTTTTACTTATAAATAATTGTATTACATTCTTTTCATCGGATATGTTTTTGAAAATCCCTGGAGAAAAAAGAGTATCTCCATTTATAATAATAAAATCGTCATCTATAAAAAGAGAAGCCAACCACAATGAAATAAGAGGCCCAAAAATTTCATAAAAGGGATTGTGAATCACCCTTACATTTTTAAATCCCTGCTTTACAATTAATTTCTGTACATCTTTTTTTCTATATCCTACTACGACTACAATTTCAGAGAATATTTTTGTATTTGTAGAAATTTTTAACAATATCTCCAGTAAGGAGAGTTTTCCTATTTTGACTAAAATTTTTGGTTTTCTATCTGTAAACTTACCGAGTCTCTTTCCTCTACCTGCTCCTAAAATTATAAGTTTCATAATTATATATTATAAAATTTTTTTTAATTAAACAACTTGAAAATTCTTGATTGACGGAGAATGCCTGTAGATAATATAATACCTGTATGAAAAAGGTTGCGCTTAAAAAGATTATTGATAAGAAAAGGTTTGATGAGATTACAGGGAGGTATAGCAAAACAAGAGTTATAATTGCTGGAGATCTTATACTTGACAGATTTGTCTATGGCAGTGTATCAAGAATTTCACCTGAAGCGCCTGTCCCTGTGCTACTTGTCCAGAAAGAAGATGTAATGCTTGGTGGTGCAGGTAATGTTGCCTTTAATATAAAGACACTCGGCGGAAATCCATTTCTTATTGCTGCTATTGGCAGTGACAGTGATGGAAAGATTCTTAAAAATATATTAGAGGATCAATCTATAGATTCATTCTTAATAGAACGGGATATACCTACAACAACAAAGACAAGGATAATAGCAAGAACTCAACAGGTTGTAAGGATTGATAGGGAAGAGATTAAGAAGCTTAAAGATGGAGATATTGTGGAGGTAAAAAGAGTGTTAGATGATATATATAAAAATTATCATGGTGTAATTATTTCAGATTATAGCAAGGGATTTATAACTAAAAAACTTATAAGTATCTTTCTTACATACAAGAAAAAATATGGGAAAGTTCTTACGGTAGACCCAAAGGTTGAACACTTCCCATATTATAAAAATGTTACCTGTATCACACCCAACAGGGCAGAGGCAAGTGAGGTTATGCATATCAAGGAACCGGAGTCATTAGATGATATCAGAAAATTAGGGATAAGAATTAAAAGACGTATCGGGTGTGAACATTTGCTTATCACCCTTGGTAAGGATGGTATGATGCTTTTTGAAAACTATGATAAGGTGATACATATACCTACAGTAGCAAAAGAGGTTTTTGATGTTACTGGCGCAGGTGATACTGTAATTGCTGTCTTTACCCTTTCTCTTTCTGCTGGGGCTTCTGTTATTGAGTCAGCCATAATCTCCAATATAGCTGCAGGTATAACCGTTGCTAAACTTGGGACTGCCTCTACAAATCAAAATGAGTTGAAAGAGACATTCAGAGAGGTTTTAGAAAAAGAGTTTGTAAACATTATATGAGGGGAAAAATAAAAAGTTTTAGAGAGATAAAGAAGATAAGTAGACAATTAAAGAAGGAAGGTAGAAAAATTATATTTACAAATGGGTGTTTTGATATACTTCACAAGGGCCACATACGGCTTTTAAAAAAGGCAAAGTCATTGGGTGAGGTTTTGATAGTTGGACTTAATACTGATAGTTCTGTAAGAAGATTGAAAGGTGAAGATAGGCCATTTTTTAAACAAGATGAAAGGGCAGAGATATTATCTTCTCTTGAAATGGTTGACTATATAGTTCTTTTTCCGCAGGATACACCTTACAAACTTATAGAAACAATAAAACCTGATATCCTGGTAAAAGGTGGGGATTATAGGAAGGATGGAGTGGTTGGAAGAGATATAGTTGAGAGTTATGGTGGCAAGGTGTATATATTCCCTGTGGTAAAGGGGGTCTCAACGACAAAAATAGTAGAAAAGATAAAGAAGGCAGAAAAATGAGGATTGTACTTACAGGTGGAATGGGTTTTATAGGAAGTTGTCTCTTAAAGAAACTGAATGAATATGGCTACACAGATATTTTAATTGTTGATAGTCCAACACCTGAAAAGGAGAAAAATATTACCGGTAAGATATTCAAAGATGTTATAGAAAAAAACAGGTTTTTACTCCTTGTAGAAAATGGAAAGATAGAAATCCCTGATATACTTTTACACTTTGGTGCCTGTACATCAACGATAAACAATAACTATCAATATATGTTTTTTAATAATTATCACTACAGCAGAACACTTGCTAAATGGGTACTATCAGGTAATAAAAGATTTCTATATGCATCCTCAGCTGCTACCTACGGAAATGGAGAAAATGGTTTTTCTGATGAGGAAGAAAATACAAGCAAGTTGAGACCTCTAAATGTGTATGGTCTATCAAAACATCTCTTTGACCTTTGGCTTATTATAAACGGACTTGTTGATAAAGCAGTAGGTTTTAAATTTTTCAATGTGTATGGACCAAATGAATACCATAAAGGTGAAATGCGCAGTGTTGTTGTTAAAGCATATGATGAGATAAAAAAGACAGGTAAGAAAAAACTTTTTAAGTCATACAGGGATGATATAGAAGACGGGGAACAGAAGAGGGATTTTATTTATGTGGAGGATGTTGTGGATGTGATAATGTTTTTTGTGGAACATCCTGAAAAAAATGGGATATATAACGTGGGGACAGGAAAGGCACGTAGTTTTAACGACCTTGTAAAAGCAGTATTCAACTATTTGAGATTATCACCTTCAATAGAATATATAGATATGCCACACACGATAGATAGAGATAAATATCAGTACTTCACACAGGCAGATATAAGGAAGTTGAGGAAAGCCGGTTTTACAAAGGAATTCACAGAACTTGAAGATGGAATAAGCAGATATCTTGGCTATCTTGAAGGGAAACTATATATTTGAAGGTTGCGGAATAGCAGGAAGCAAGGTAAAATGGGAATAAACAAAGATTCAAAATTGAAAAAGAAACAGATAATCTGTGTAATTCTGTTGTTATGTCTCCTGTCTGCTGGCTGTATAACTTCAAAAAGTACTATTTCAAAAGAAAAATTAAAAAAGGAGGTTGCACAGGCATCTCCTGGAGAGGTACAGATATTACCTGAAGTGTATGAAGATAAAAGTAAAGGTGTAAAACTCCTTAAAAAAAGGAAACCGTATAATATCTTCTCTATTTTCCGTAAAAAAGAGGATAGTATAAAAAAAGAAGAGATTGTATCTTCTGCGAAAACACCTGAGGTATTTGCTCCTGAAGAAGAACCTATTAAAATACAGCCAGGTGAAGAAAAGTCAACAATAATAGCAAAAAAAGAGATTAAAGAACCATTATCTATTGAAAAAAAAGTTAAACCAGAAATAAAACCTTCTGCTGTTTCACAATATATCCCTGTTGTTGAAATCTGGGGTGGGGAATGTCTTGTATATCAGATAACTTGGAACTCTATAAATGTTGGAAAAGGGATGCTTGCGTGTGAGGATATAAAAACCAGTTATGGAGATGTTTATCATATTCTTGGCCTGACAGTTCCTGAAAGAAGTATTATGGGAGCAAAACTGAACTTATACAGGATGGATGCCTATCTTGATAAAAAAACACTCCAACCGTATTATTACTACCAGTATACTAAGGAAAGTGATGAAAAAGAAGATATATTTGAAATCCGTTTTGATTGGAAGAACAAAAAGTATTATACAAAACACAAAAGATATAATAAAGGTAAACTTTATAAGATAAAAGAGAAAACACTGGTTCTTCCAGATGTTGCATATGATAGCATATCCATATTTTATATTGTAAGGACTCTTGACCTTGATAAAAC
>JAMWBP010000108.1 GCA_023819365.1 Candidatus Omnitrophota bacterium | reverse complement strand
GGTCCTTCTATGTGCCATATATCCTCGCATATATTTACACCAAAAGGAATTCCAGAAAAGTCAATAATGAAAGGATTGTTCCCTCCTATAAAGTATCTTTTTTCATCAAATACACCGTAATTTGGTAGTAGTACTTTATAATATGTAGCTAATCTTTTTTTGTTGTAAATTATAGCGGCTGAATTGTATAGATAATTATTTTTAACAACATCCACAAAACCTACAATAACTATGGTATTACCAACTTTTTTTTCAATTGAAGATACTGCATTTATGTTTTCTTTTATAAAGGCGGGTTTTAAAAGAAGGTCTTCTGGAGGATAGCCGGTTATGGATAGTTCAGGAAAGGCAAGGATATCCACCTTTTTTTCTTCTGCATTTTTTATATATTCAAGTATCTTTTCACAATTTCCCTTAATATCACCAACTGTGGGATTAATCTGCCCAATACCTATACGGATATTAGCCATACTATTTATTATACATCACAGAAGGGTATATAGGTAAAATTTCTATTCTTCCATAGGCACAAATTCCATCTTAAAGGTTATGTGTGTTCTTTCAGGCAGTGTGGATGCAGGTTTTACTTCTGTCCCGGTGGCACCAGAAATTTCTTTTGCTGCTCTCTGAGCAATTTTACCAGTTGAATCCGTGACCATATTTACATAATTTAATATAAGGTATCCATTTTCTATATCAAATATGGCTTTTCCTTCAAGGAAACCTCTTTTATCTTCAGTAATAACTTCTATATATGCCTTGCCTTCTTTAACCTCCTGAAGTTTATACTGAATTGTTATTCCAGCATTTTTATCTTCCCTTTTCCACATATCTCCTATTGCTACAGGCTTTTCAGGCACAGGAAACAAAAATGCTTGCCAGTAAATGTTAAAAGTATTTGATGGCATCTTTGAAAAGTCAATCTTTACAGGAAGTCGGTCTATCCCTGGTATGTAATCAGCAAGGTTATATTGCAAGACCTTAAAAAACTCTGCTGCAATTTCCTGCAACCCCTCACTTTCAAGTATTTCTCCCTTTGGAGACATTTTTGCCTTTACTTCCTTTGGCTGAGAAAAAATCCTTATATTGTCCTGCCATCCCTGTAGATATGTTACTTTAATAAGTCCATTTCCATTTTCGTCAACTCCTTGAAATAATTCAGATAAGTAAACAACTGTCTTTTTCTTTACATCAAATTTTTTTCCTGCAACATTAAAATCATCTTTTCTGTCCATTGATAATTGATAATAAATCTCTTTTCCTTGTGGGAATTTATATATGATTGTATATTTTACAGGTTCTTCCTTTATCTCTTCTGTTGTAGATTGAGTTGCTGTTGGTACTTCTTCACAATATAAACCGCCGGTAATTACAAAAAAACCTAAGATAATTAATATTCTCTTCATATTTCGCCTCCTTATATCTTCTGCCATCTAACACTTCCATCAAGATATAAAACATTTATACCACCTGTATGGGAATAATTTGTCCATCCCGCATTTTTTAAAGGTGGGTCTGCAAGGAGCCATATATTAGACGCACCGAATTTTCCATCAGGGTCTGTCCAGAAGCCGTCTATCTTTTTACCTTTTACTCCAGGGTCCCCGGGTGGTGGTGTTGTATTTATGATATAGGTTGTTGATGGTTCCACAGGTAATCCATTTTGAGATGCAAAGTCACTAACAAACCTTTTACCGGTAGGGCAATAGTATGTATCAGGTGATTTAGGCCAGTCAAGAATAGGTATATTTGAAAGATTTGGCTCAAGAACAGGTCTGATAAAGTTTGTCCAGTTTATGTAACATAATGGATACATCTCTGCAACTCCTACATCCCTTGGTGGTAGTTTACCTTCATACATATCCGCATATAAAGCAAAAGCAAGATATAACTGTTTCAGATTATTTACACAGGTTATCTGCCTTGCTTTTTCTCTTGCCTGAGATAGTGCTGGTAACAACATAGCAGCAAGGATTGCTATGATTGCTACCACTACCAACAACTCTATCAATGTAAATCCATTCCTTTTCATTTTCCTCCCCTTTGTTTTTGTAGATATTTTAGATACATACTAACTATAAACTCTTGGAAGTTCATCCTTGTAATTTCAAAATCAGTGGCAGATAAAAGATGGTTATACTTTATATTGGAAAGTATTATAGAGACATCTGTATCTTCTTTTTTACCTTTCAGTATTATTGATTGTGGTAAAAAATTAGGTGTTATTGCATCCTTTATAAGTGGGTAGTTAATCTGAAAATATATAGAAGCCATATTAGATATGCCATCAAAACTCATAGAAGCAAATGTCCATATCTGGTCATATATCTCTACAATTATCTTTCCGTTGTCTACAGGGTAGGAATAAATATATGTCTTTATTCCATTTTTATTACCTGTCTTTTCAAATTTAACCTTTTCTCTTACTGCCTTTTCCTGTGTTTTAAGATATAACAGTACTAATTTTATTGTATTAAATGGAGAAGATGGATGGTCAGTAAGTGGTATATATTGCTTCACAACTGCCTGTATCCCTGGAATAGTATCATTTACAATAATACCTAAAGAAGGAAATAAGATTTCTATTTTATCCTGCATCCTGCTGAGGACAATATCTCCCATACTTGTGTTTTGATAAATATATGAATAATCAATCTCATACTTATCACCAACATTTTTAAAGACATTTCTTATATATCCTTTACTTTTCAAAGTTGAAGGAACACCTTTTGGGAAAAATGGTTTTAGATATGGCTCTAACATCGGAGAAAGTTTTATTTCAACATCCACATCTGCTTCCATTGTATTAACCTCCATCTCTTTTAGGTCTATCTGTCTTACAATAGTGAAGAAGTTATCCAGTACAATATCTGTCTCCGATGTTTGCTCGCTATAAAGAGCAAAAGCGAAAGAAAATAAAACAAATATTAAAACTGATATATAACTAAATCGCCTCATATTTATCCTCCTTTGGTTTTATATTGTCCAGGTGTTCTAATATTACAGGCGATAGCACCTTATTGAATAAATCATATAGTTCTAACATTTCTGATATTTCCTTAGTAGAAGCATAAATAAGTTCCTGTTTTGCTTCTTTTTTTTCTTCGCTAATGTGTGCTATTGTACTTATATCTTTGCATATTTGCTTCTCCTGTGTCACAGGTTCTATTTTTATAAAAGTGGAAGGTCTATCTATAGTAGTCGGAGTTGTCATTAGAGAGGATTCGTAAGGTGTCTGCTGTTTACTTACCAGATTAATTTGTTTCTTACTGTTAATCAACATTGCTCCTTGAAATATATTGGATATCACTAACAGGACTACAGCAGTTCCTAAAATTTTTTTATAGTAAAAGAGAGTTTTCTGTTGCTTTTCTTTTAAAAGATAGGATGTCTTTGTTAAAATATCACCTTTTAAGCAATAGTTATCAGCATCTTTTTTTATCTCTCCAAGGATCTTTTCTATCTCATAAAAGTTATCATTTTTCATTTTTTGTCTCCTATATATTTAGTCCCATTTCTTTTATTTTGGTTCAACTAAATTTTTTAGATGTTCTCTTGCAGTAAAAAGCCGTGACTTTACAGTTCCTGGATTTAGATTGAGATGGCTGGCTATTTCTTCAACAGACATTTCTTCAAAATAATAAAGGGTAATGATTTCTTTATACTGGAGAGGAAGTTTAGAAATAGCGCTTCTTATAGTTTCTTTTTTATCTATTTCATATTCAGGTACAGGGGTATCCCCGGATATACTCTTTAGATGCGTTTTTCTTGCAAGTATCTCCTTCTGTTTGTTTTTCCTGAACTTTTTATAAGCAAGATTTAACATTATCCTGTATATCCAGGTGTAAAAAGATGAATTCCCATGAAAACGCCTTATACTTTTAAAAGATGCAAGGTATGTTTCCTGTAAAAGGTCTTCTGGTTCCTGAGGACAAAGTGCAAAAGCAGTGCTTTTTAAACGATTTTCAGAGGTACGAAGAAGATCTATAAAGGCATCAACATTACCTCTCTGTGCTTGTCTTATAAGTTTTTTTTCATCTGTCATTATACAAGTTGTTCTGCAAGGTATGAACTTCTATAAAAGGTGCCTGCAAATATATTCTTAAAGCCGATACTTCTTCCAATCCCTTCATATTCTCTAAAAAGTTCTTCAGAGATAAATTCCTTTACAGGCATGGCATCTTTTGATGGTTTTAAATACTGCCCAATGACAAGATAATCACACCCATTATTTTTAAGAGTATGGATCAGTTCTATCACTTCCTCTCTGGTCTCACCCAGCCCTACCATAAATCCTGAC
>JAMWBP010000107.1 GCA_023819365.1 Candidatus Omnitrophota bacterium | reverse complement strand
CTGTCTCTGGTAGTTTTATCGTTTTTGACTTTCTTTTCTTATTATGTTTTCATATATCACTATGATAAAGAAATTTACTTTTTTGTGCAAGCCAGAAGTAATTTATGGAGAAAACTCTATAACACGCCTGCCTGAAGCAATAAAATCCCTTGGAGGGAAGAAGTTGCTTCTTGTCACTGACAGGAACTTTTCAAAAACAGAGATATTCACTGGAATAAAAGAACTCCTTAAAGAAAACTCTGTGGAATATGTTGTTTTTGACAGTATATCAGGAGAGCCATCAACAGAGACAGGTGATGAGTGTGCGTCTTTTGGTAAAAATCATGGCTGTGATATTGTATGTGGCATAGGTGGTGGAAGTACACTTGATACAGCAAAGGCAGCAGCAGTTCTTATCACCAATAGAGGAAGTGTCCGTGACTATCAGGGACTTGATAAGGTCCCCGGACCGGGACTACCAAAAATAATGATACCAACGACAGCAGGTACTGGCAGTGAGGTTACATTTACTGCTGTATTTATAAGGAAGGATGAAAAGAAGAAGGGAGGTATAAACAGCAAGTATCTATATCCTGAAGTTGCAATACTTGATCCATTGCTTACACTTACAGTTCCACAGAATATAACTGCATCCACAGGGCTGGATGCACTCTGCCACGCAATAGAAAGTTTTATATCAAAGAAAGCAAACTTTCTTACCGAGCCGGTCTCTCTCTCTGCAATAAAACTTATAATGGAAAACCTGCCTTCTGCTTATGAAAATGGTTCTGATATTAAAAGTAGAGCATCTATGTTATACGGGAGTTTTCTTGCAGGGATATGCCTTGCCAATGCAGGTGTTACAGCAGTCCATTCAATATCATACCCGTTAGGCGGTGTATTCGGGGTTTCTCATGGAGTAGGAAACGGGTTACTTCTTCCTTATGTCCTTGAGTTTGATATGCCTGAGATTTCTCCAAAACTTGCCTGTATTTACAATTACATTTACGGAAATTCAGAAAAGGAGGATATAGAAAAGGGAGAGATATTTATATCAGAGATAAAGCAGATGCTAAAGAGATTCAAAATACCTCATCTGAAGGAGCTAGGAATTTCTCCTGAAAACTTCCATTCACTTGCAGAAGATGCTATGAAGGTAGCAGTCCCAATAGAAAATAATCCAAAACCTATCAATATATCAAACATTATAAATATTTATCAGGCGGCATTTTAATATGAAAAGGAAGATACTAATTCCAGTTCTATGTTTAATACTGGGCGGGCTTACTATTTATGGGGCCTGTGCTATAAAACAAAAACATAAAAAATGTATACCATTCAGTGAATGGCCACAGATAAAATTCAAAGATATAAGGATTCTCATTGCCACAGAGCCAAAGTATGCACATCAGGGCTTTGCAGGTGCAAAAGAAGCAGATTTTGAAAAAACCCTTATTATCTTTCCCGGGATAACAGGTGGGGCTGTCTTTACCAATCAGGACCAGGGATATGGTCCTGTGATAAAAGATATAAAAATTGTCTATCTTGATGCAAATATGAATGTCCTGAAAGAAGATATACTGGTGAAGGAGAGAGGTATATCTGTTGCTCCAGAAGGAACGTGTCTCGCTATAGAAGGCCCCCTCCCCTGATGAGGGCAGGTCTTGCTTTTTGCATTTTCATCCTTTCTTTTTCCACTTTCAGTAAGTTATCAGGAGGACAAACGGCGAAATCCTTCAAGCGGAAGAGAGACAGAAGCACCATACCACCTTCCATCGCCAGGCCGTTCTTTAAGTACATAAGGATTAATCCACTCAAATGGTGCCCCGTCTTTTTCAAACTTCCGGGTATGTTCAATAAACTCAATAGCAATCCTCGTGGCATACTTTCTATCAATCTGGGCAATACTCCAGCAAACATATCCGATTGGCTGTGGCCAGTATCCACCATTCTGATATATCCCATAAGATCTGTCGTAATCCATCTTTCTATCTTCCCATACAACCTTTCCCGGGATACAGTCAGCCCATACAGGTGTGTGTCTGAGATAGCCGTTTACACATAGAGAACCAGTACTACAAGATTTCAGCAATGCCTCACAAGCAGAGGTAAAATAATCGCCCTGTAAAAGTCCATAGTAGCAAGCCATTCCAGTTGACCATGTATCAGGTTGGCAGTTAACCTTTGTTGCACATATTAACCATCCATCATCTCGCTGAAATGTTTTTTGTATATTCTTCTTTAAGTTCTCGGCAATCTGCAAATATATTTCTTCTTTTTCATTTTCATCCATTATCCGGAAAAGTTCAGCCATCTGTCGCGCAGCACGGAACCGTAACAGTGATGTTAATGCAATAGCCCCCATAGGTCTTAATGCATCGTGAAAATTGGAAGCAGCCCAATTCTGTGGTGTATTCCAGTGCAGACCTGTTTCTTTATCAACAGAGGCCGATTGAAAACCAAAATGCAGTCGTTCAATGACAGAAACTCCATTTATAGAGATGTTCAATAATTTTGCAGCGTCAGAAACTTCAGATAGAGATATAAGCAAATAGGCAAGTTGAATTACCTCATAGATATTATCGTCAGGAGGACGTATTCCATAGGACCCATCCCCCTGGTTATCAGAAGCAGAATAGGTGCCAGGATAGAAGACCGGCCCGGAAGGATATGTCTTCTGAAACTCTTCTGTCCCGAGACCATAAAGATTAATATGGTCAGGTATTGCCCACGGAGTAATACAGAGATTATTAGCAAGTTTACGATATTCTTGCCCGTTCTGGAAAAAAAGAATTATCCCCAGCATGGTCTTCATTTCATCAAAAGGAATGAAACCTGACCGACATTGCATTACAGCATCCCGTATCCAGAAACTTGGGTATTTCTCATCACCGCCTGGTATGTATACAAACACATTATTCCTCGGAAAATACAGTACTGATACTTTTCTACGGCATTTCTTTATAACATAAGCAGTATGCCTTTCTATGTATTTATAACTTTTTGTATCAGGAAATAGCATATTTTTCCCCTTATCTTTTAACTTTTATGATTTCAAAAGGTATATCAAGAACTGGTTTGTCCTTGTATCCCTTGTAGTTAAAATGCCACCATTCTGTCTTTATTGAGGTAAAACCATATTTTCCCATTGTCCTTTTCAAAATCTCTCTGTGTTTAATTACATCCTGTGGCAGATTTTTATAATTTGTGTGTGCTCTTTCAGTAAACTCATCAAAGTCCGTCGGCATAGCAACTGGGCTGCCATCAAGAGATACAATAGTAAGGTCAACAGCATACCCCTTGTTATGGACAGACCCCTTTTGGGGATTTGCAACATACCTTGAATCAGGAAATACCTTCCACATCTCTCTCTGGACAGAGAGCGGTCTGTATCCATCAAAAATTTTCAAGCGATAGCCCTGGGTTCTTAAGTCATCCTGAACCTTCTTCAACGCAAGTGCGACTTCTTTTGCCAGAAAGCAGTCAGCAGTAGGATAAAGAACCTTTTCTGTAAAATTGTTATGTGTCGCATATCTTATGTCAAGGATAATATCAGGGATAACTTCTTTCACATCAATAAGTTCTGTACTATAAGTAGAAACAATAAAAGACGCACATAAAACTGTAAGTATAATAATACGGACCCTTGCAATCACTTTTCACCTTTTTTCTGTTTTTCTATTTTACCACATTTTACAATTGTATTGACACATCTTTAGGGTATAGGTATAGTAGAATAAGTATTAATAAAAATTATTAAAAGGAGTTTAAAAATGACCTCAAAAATAATTACACTTCAGATAGATGCAGAGATGAATGAAAAATTGGACAGGATAACAGAAGAACTTGACCTTTCTAAAAGCTGGGTGGTAAAACAGGCAATAAAGCAGTATCTTGAAAGATATGACGAGATCCTGTCGGATATAAGGATATCTACCATAGAAGAAGGCAAAACCCATAAGAAACTCCTGAAAGAATATGGTATATGAAATAAAATGGGACAGACGGGCATATAAGGAGCTAAAACGGATAGACAGAAAAATAGCGATAAAAATTCTCAAGAAAATTTCACGCCTTTCTAAAAACCCCTAGGATTACGGGACCCCTTTAAAAGGAAAATTTAAAAACAAATATAGAGTGAGGATTGGGGACTACAGAGTAATATACTGGATAGAGAAAGATATTGTCTGGATAATTGCTGTGAGACACAGAAAAGGGATTTACGAAGGAGCACGATATATTCGTCGGATAAACCTGCCCGCCAAATCTTTAGTGGCGGCATTCTTATTTACTATTTCTCCTTTTACTTTTCCCCTTATGCAATATACCCTTTTATTCCTTAAGATAAGTG
>JAMWBP010000106.1 GCA_023819365.1 Candidatus Omnitrophota bacterium | reverse complement strand
AAAAGAACAGCTCAATATTGCTTTAGAGGAGCAAAAAGTAACAAAAGAGCTTCTCGGGAAAATTCTTGTTAGAATGGGATTTCTAAAAAGAGAAGCTCTTTATTCAGCATTGGCAGAGATTAATCCTACTGCTTTAATAGGAGATTGCAACGTTAAAGTAGAAATACCTAACGAAGTGTTACTTGAAACTCAATCTATATTGCTGGGGGATACAGGTAAAGAGATTTATATCGCAACCTTAAATGCCAACACTGAAGATGTTATTGCTACCTTTAAGAAACATGTTAACGGAAGTAGACAAATAAAACTTGTCGCTGTAGACTACAAAACTATAGTAGATTATTTGTCTTGTCTAAAAAAAGGAGATGCTACTTGTTCCATAAACGAAGAGACTGATGTAAACAAGGTTGTCAACAGTATTATAGACTACGCAGTTAGTCGCCATGCGACAGATATTCATATTGAAAGCTCTGAAAAAACTATACATTTAAGGTTACGTATAGATGGAGTATTAAAATTTATAAGGTCATATCCTTTGTCTTTGAGAGATTCTCTTTTTTCAAGAATAAAAGATTTAGCTGGTATGGATGTAAGCGAAAAGCGAATTCCCCAAGATGGTAGTTTCTCTTTGGAGTATAAAGGTAGAACAATTGATTTCCGTGTGTCTACAATCCCCGGGGCGTATGGTGAAAAAATTACCATAAGAGTTCTCGACAAAGAAAGACTTTTACTTGATATTACAGAGCTTGGCATTACCCAACTGGATGAATGGATACGTCTTAGTAGACTCCCTAATGGTCTTATATTGGTTTGCGGTGCTACTGGTTCAGGGAAAACAACAACTTTGTATGCAACAGTAACTAGCTTAAACACTCTTAACAAAAGTGTCTATATGATAGAAGAACCTATTGAGTATAGAATTCCTTTTGTAACACAAGTACAAGTAAACAGAAGAATTCATCTTGACTACGCTAGCTTTCTAAGGGCTGTCTTAAGGCACGACCCTGATGTATGTATTATCGGAGAGATAAGAGACAAAGAGACTGCAGAAAATGCAGTAAGACTTGCAGATACAGGCCATCTGGTTTATGCCACACTACATACTAATGACGTTCCTTCTTCAATAATCAGATTGTTAGACTTAGGAGTTGATAAATCTTACTTAAAATTCGTATTAAGAGGAGTGTTGGTTCAAAAATTACTTAGAAAACTTTGCCCTCACTGTAAAGGTATT
This sequence comes from Candidatus Omnitrophota bacterium, assembly GCA_023819365.1. GTDB lineage: Bacteria > Ratteibacteria > UBA8468 > B48-G9 > JAFGKM01 > JAAYXZ01. The sequence continues at coordinate 3,101 of JAMWBP010000106.1, read as the reverse complement.
GGCTGTGACTATTGCAATGATGGCTATAAAGGAATGACTTTAATTACTGAGTTTGCCACAATTGACTCTCCAGATGATATAGAAGCAATACTTGAAGGGATAAAACCTTATCAGACCTTTGAAGATGACATCAGGCTTAAATTATCATGCGGTATTACTGATATTAAAGAAGTAGAAAGAGTTATGGGTGTTAAAATAAATAGCACTTCTGAAGCCTTTTAAAAAAAAAGGAGAGAATGTAAAGTTGTATTTAGTAAGCTACTACGAAGATGGCAAGAAAAAAACAACTTACATCACAGGAGATCCTAACGAAATAAGACAAAACTTTATTAAGAAAAATAGAGTAGTTCTTTCCATTAAGAAAGTCAAATATTTTGGAAGATTATCATCTCCTTCTGTTATGGATATGTATGCTTCATTGAAAGCTTTGGCTGATTTGCTTAATTCTGGAGTTCGTCTAACGGATGCAATTAGTACTGTCATAAATGTTATACCTTCCCTTCCAATGAAACGGATTTTGGCAATAATGCTCGATACAGTTATGGAGGGACGTGAAGTCACCCAAGGAATGCCTTCTAGTGTTTTTGGAAGCACTGTTGTTGCTGTCATCAGAGCAGGGGAAAAAACAGGTAGGTTAGCAGAAGCTTTTGATGTTGCTGCTGAACATTTAAAAAAACTTTCCGAAATTAAAAAAGAAACATTAAAAAAAATATCTTATCCTTTGGTTGTATTGTTAATAGGTGTAGTTTCTTTATTTTTGAATACAACAATAATAATTCCTAAAATTTTAAATTCTGACTTGTTTCAAGTTATATCTAAAGAAAGCGCTGAAGTTCCTATTTATACACTTAAAGTTTTAAGTTTTGCAATGCCTGCTTTAATTATTTTTTCTTTGCTTTCAATGAGTGGTTTGTTCATCCTTTATAAAAAAGATCCCGAAAGAGCTGAAAGGTTTCTCATAAAAGTGCCTTACCTGCGAGAGTTTCTTTTTTATAGAAGTTTTTTTATTGCTTTTTATAGCTTTGGAAAACTTCTTGAGTCCGGCGAAAGGCTTGATGTTTCCTTAGAGATCGCTTGTAGCTCTATTGAATTCTACACTGTCCGCAAAGAATTTGAGAGAGCCAAACAAAAGTTTAAAGAAGGTGAACATTTTGCCTCTGGCTTTAAATACATTACAGTTATAGAAAAAACAATGCTTGAGTCCGCAAGTAGCATGGATAAAGTGCAAAAAACAGTAGAACTTATATCAAAAAGGTTCTACGAAAAATATAACGAAAAATTAAAAGGACTTACTCCTAAAATTTATGCTTTTGTACTATTTTTTGCTTCAATAGTTTTGATACTCTTTGCTTTGGCAATAATTATACCTTACGGAAAAATCTTAGGAGGTTTACATGCCTAAAAAAGATAAAAAAGAAAATAAGTTTGCAATGAGTTTCCCCTTCCTAGTCGACAGCGTAGCTATACCACGCAAAGACATATTAAATTATATAAAAGGCAAAAGCCAGCCTATCTTGGGAGACGATTATTACTACGCTTATATTTATCAAAACGGAGTCTTATTTTTTGTATCTGTATCAAGTAAAAATTACCTTGTTGGTAAAATTCCCTCTATTGCAGTTGCTTTACTACATGAGGGTAACTATTTTTATAAGGTAGATAATGTTTATTATTTCATTGAAAGAACCTTTGATTCAATAAAAACTACGGTTGGCTATCAGCCCAAAGAAGGATATATAAATCTAGAAGAAGTTCAGGAAATTTCAGAAAAAATTCCAAAAACTCTGCACTTTAAGTGGTCACTAAAACCTTCAGTAAATATGTTTCTTTATGTAAGTATCTCTGTGTTTGTTGTATCGGTTTCGTTTATTTTGTTTAGTCTTTTTAAAAATATCTCAAATGCAGAAAAAAATATTCCTAAATGTACACCAGTATTAATAGAAACTAAAAGAGAAGTTCTTCCTGATGTGGCAAAAATTATAGATTCGTTAGCTAGAGAAATAGAAGGAAAAGGCTATATAGAAAAAGTTGAACTTGTAGGGGACAACCTTGAGTTTAAAATTAAGTTTATTGACGAGTCTTATATTCAGAGTTTTGTTTCTCAAAGAGGTGGTAAAATTGAAAAAGATACTGTCGTCTATCTTTATAAAATGCAGAAGTAAAAATCATCTTGCTAATAAAGGAATAGCTTCAGTGCTTTTGCTTTCGGTTTTGTTTTTGCTTTCTTTGTCTTCTCTTGCTATTTTAAGCTATTCTAACACCGCATCTATGTCTCCACGGATCTTTAAATCAATAGTAACAAAACATAAAATGAGTTCAATTAAAAGGATTCTTATTAAAAAAGCCCTTGATGTTGACAATGATGGTTATTTTGAGGTTTTAAAGGAACAAGCAGGGAATTTACTGCCTACTACTATACCTGTCAATACCAAGGATGAGTGGGGTACTGATTTTAGATATTGTACATGGGACTTAGGAAATAAAAATCAGTCTAATAGCCAGTATACTGATAACAATACTGCTCCACCTTTGAATGGTTTGGTTGCAAGAATTATTTCTGCAGGAAAGAATCTACAGTTTGAGACTACTTGTACATCAACTCAGCCAGCAGGAGACGATATTGTTTATGACATATTTCATGAAGATATACAAAATGCTTTAGCTCTTATTGGCAATGGAGGAAGTGGCGGCGGTGGTAGTACCGGCGGTGGTAGCGGTGGTAGTCAAAATTATGGATTATATAGGGTGCCAATAACAATAACCAACACAACTACAACTACATTTGTAGACCGTCAGGTTTTAATTTCAATTCCGACTAGTTCTTTGGTAAGCAGTGGAAAGATGCTTTCTTCTTGTGCTGATGTAGTTTTTGTTTATGGCAATGAAAGACTTAACCATCAAGTTCTTATAAAGAGCATACTTTTTAATAATTGTGCACTAGCTGGAAATACTTCCTTTATGGTAGTAGTACCTCGAATTGCTGCCAACTCAAGTGTAACAATATATATGTATTACGGTGGAAATTCGGGAGCTTTACCATGGCCATTTCCTGCTCCGTCTTCTGTATCTACCGAAGGAAGGCATACTTGTGCTTCACTTCA
>JAMWBP010000105.1 GCA_023819365.1 Candidatus Omnitrophota bacterium | reverse complement strand
TTCATTCCTCTTTTGCTCTTCCTGTTGTATCTGCATATTTAATGTAATCTTTTGTACTTCAAGTGTTTCTAATTTTGCTGTTATATCCTTAATATTCTTCTGTGCTTCTGTTCTTTCTTTTTCTCTGTTTTCCACCATTAGTTTCAAAGTATTTCTCAGTGCTATCGTTATACTTTCTGTTCTGAGGTTAAATATACTGTCAAGGGCAGTGATTTTTATATCATAAAGTTCGTTTTTGTCTTGAATAATTTTGAGGATTATATCAATGGCTTCCGGTGTGCCTGTTTTTCCAAGAGCCAGTATAACATTCTTTCTCACAACTGGCTCATCACTTTGCTTTATGATATCTATCATATCTGTAATAACCTTTGATAACTCTAATTGATCATAAGTAAGTAAAAGAGTAGATGCTCGTTGTCTTGCTGTTTGCGTCCCAAACTTTATTCTCTTGACAAGTTGTTCAACTGGAATTTTTTCTTCCTGCGGTCCAACTTTCATTTCGGGAGACATCCCAATAAACTCAGGAGGTAAACCTTCTGTAGTAGATGGTTTTTTCACTTCTTCCACTTCTTTCTTTTTTTTCAACTCTTCTTCCATCTTACTCCATTCCTTTGTCATTTCCTTGTTTTCCTGTTTTATTATAATCTCTTCTTTTAACCTTTTTGCTGATTTACCAGTGATTGAAGATGGAGAGATTTCTATTACTTTATCTAGTAATTTAATTGCCTCTTCATAATTACCTTCAGATATATGTAAATGCGCAAGCGAATAATGAAAATCAGGATTGGTACTATCTATTTCAATTGCCTTATTGTAATTATCAAGTGCTTCCCTCTTTTTCCCTATTGCATAATATGCTTCACCTAAATAATAATATGAATATGGGTCCCCCGGTTTTATATCTCTGGCTTTTTCAAATAACTTTATGGATTCTGTTATCTTTCCCTGTTTTAGTAATATCAATCCTTCATTTACAAAATCAGTATAATCGGCGGATAAAAGAGGGATGTTGATACCTATGATTATCATAAGAATAAATATTTTTTTCATTTTAATCTCCTCCTTAATATCTCTATAAGTTCGTCCATCTCACCCTCTATAATCCTGTCAAGATTATAAAGTGTTAATCCAACCCTATGGTCAGTAAGACGGTTCTGAGGGAAATTATATGTTCTTATCTTTTCACTTCGTTCACCACCTTTTACTGATTCCTTTCTTTCAGTGTCAATTTTGCTTTTTCTCTCTGTTTCATAAAGATTCTGGAGACGAGCCCGCAGAATTTTAAGTGCCTTAACTCTATTTTGCATCTGCGACCTTTCATCCTGACAACTTACAACAATACCTGTGGGAATATGTGTAATTCTCACTGCAGATGATGTCTTATTTACACTCTGCCCCCCTGCACCGGAGGAACGGAAGGTCTCTATTTTAAGGTCTGCAGGATTTATCTTAAATTCTTGCTCTTCCATTTCAGGAAAAACAGCCACCGTAGCAGCAGAAGTATGAATCCTGCCATAACTTTCGGTCTCGGGTATCCTTTGCACTCTATGAACTCCGCTTTCATATTTAAAGTCCCTGTAAGCCCCTTCCCCTTTTACAAGAAAAATAATCTCTTTGAAACCACCTTTTTCAGATCGACTTGTACTTAATACCTCTACTTCATACCCCTTTTTTTCACAGAACCTTGTATACATTCTAAACAGGTCCTTTACAAAAAGGGCAGATTCTTCTCCACCAACACCTGTGCGAAGTTCAACTATTGCATTTTTGAGATTCTCAGGATTTTCTGGAAATAGTATTTCCTTTATTTTCTTTTCAATTTTATCTTTTTCTTCCAATAGTTTTTGTATCTCATCTTTTGCAAGTTTTCGTATTTCTTTATCATCTGAATTTAAAATTTCCTGTGTTTCATTTATCCTCTTTTCAATTATATCTCTTGCTTTTTTGAGATGGACGATGTTTTCTATTTCCTTTAGTTTCTTAAAGATATCTTTAGATTCTGTAGATGTTCGGACTGTAGAAGTGACTAATTGTAAAAGAGATTCATATTCCTTTACTGTTTCATTTAGTTTACTTTCAACGAGTTCCTGAAAGTCATTAACATTATTTATTTCCATACTTTTTCTTAAATCTATCCACCCTCCCTGCGCTATCTACAAGTTTATGTTTTCCCGTGAAATAAGGATGGCAGTTAGAACATATCTCCACTTTTATTTCTGGCTTTGTAGAACGGGTTTTTACTATATTACCACATACACATACAATCGTTGCTTCTCTATATTCAGGATGTATATTTTCTTTCATATCTTTAACCTCCTAAGTTGGGCTTAACTGTGTAATTAAAATTATCTCTGCTCATTGGATTTTCTACATCAGTAATTCCTTCTCCACTGAAATATTTTATAAATTCCCCATTTATAAGTAATCTTACTTTGTTCACAGGATAAAACTGTGTTGCAGTATATACAATCTGTGCAAGACGGTCCATCATAAGCATTGTTCCTCCCCCTTGCTCTATCTCTTTTGAAAAATTAAGAAAAACAGTATCTCCTTCTACTTTTACATCTATAAGAGTAGCTCCTTCCGGCATAGCAGTATTTAATCCCGCCTCTCTTTCCATTTCTGTAGGTCCTTTTAGCAGATACTCTATCGCAAACCTTATCTTTTGTTCTATGTCATTAGTTTTAGGAATTTCCCTTTTAAGAGGAACTATATAGACAGATTCTTTTTCTTCATAACTTAATAAATAAATGAGTACATTCCTTTTACCAAAAATCCTACTTCTTTCTTTTATCCCTACAAAAGAAATCACCGTTATAACGAAAATTCCCAGCAATATATAAAGTAATATCCTTTCTCTTTGGTCCATAGTAATCTCTTTTCTTTATTTTTTTATTTTACCTTTTATTTCTATTTCTAACAACACCTATCTTTACCGTAGAGGCAGAAATGTAGAAATAACGATTACCACTTCTTTAGTAATAGTTTTTGCTCTATTACTTAACAGGTATCATAGGCATTTCTGAAACATCCAGTTTTTTCTGCTCTGTTTCTTTCTCATACTTTTGTTTCAGAACAGTTAATATCTCATCAGTTATATCCTTCCCTCCAACAAAGATAGCATTTTTATCCATAACATAAGTATATCCTTTCCTCTTTGCTATTTTTTCTATATCTTTTTTTACCTTATCCATCGCTTCATCCTGTAACCTCATAGCAATCTGTGAAATCTCCTGTTGCATCTTCTGTTGCTGCCTTATTTTTTCTTCTTCTTTCATCTTATCAAGTTGCTTCTGCATATCAGAAAGTTCTCTTTGAAAAGTTGTTATCGCTTCTTGCATTGCAGGATGGACATTTACTATCTTTTCCATATCAACAGAAGCAATTGATAATTGCCTGGATTTAACAATTCCGAGGAAAAGAATAACAATAGCCACAACAAGCAAAATTCCTACAAGCAGCAACTCCCTTATCTTTTCATTTTTACAGACCTTTTCCATCCATAAGCATTTCATTTTATCCCCCTTTATTATCTTTTTCTGATAGTATTATCTTTTTCTGAATACTCTATTACAAGAAATGACATATATGGAACAGGTGATGTGCTTCTCCATATATTGTTAGTTTCCTTTAAAATTCGCTCAGAAATTGGCTTTTCAAGTGGTTTAAGAAGGGTTGTATCCTGTGGTTTATTACTCATCTCTATATTTATAACAGCAGGGTCAGGACATCCATTAAATACACACAATATCTCTTCTCTCCCCTTTTTAAAAAAGAGAGGCATTAAATATACACTTCCTGATACCAAAGGGAAAGGAATCTTTTTTTTATATAGATATCTTATAATATTCTGAACAATGGTCTGTTTGTGGAAGTTAAAATTTGATGGAACAACTATCACTACCCTACCACCCTTCTCATTTGTATAAAGAGCAATGCCAGGTCCTACTGATTTTCTTTCAGGAGTAATAACATCTGTCCATACAATTGTTTTCTTTGATGGTTTAAACACATTAAATTCAGGAAGAAAGTTTACACTAAAATAAATACCTTCTCTTATACCGCTTTTAATATCCTTAACGACTTCAAGGGAATAATTTGATTCTTCTCTATTAAGTGTTTTCTCATACTCAACACCAATATATTTCCCAAAGCCCCTTTTACACAATATTCTGGCACTCTCTCCGTCAAGTAGGAGTCCTCCTTTTAACATCTCAATAATTTCGTTATCATCAAATATCCAGGCATTATTTCCAAAGATAGCGTTTACTTCTTGAACCTCTGAACAGGCAGGAATACCAAAAGATAGAAGAAACTTCCATGTAGAAGAAGGGTCTACC
>JAMWBP010000104.1 GCA_023819365.1 Candidatus Omnitrophota bacterium | reverse complement strand
CCAGATACTTTGAATATTATTGTATCAAAACCACAACTGATTTTTAGGCAGATAGAATTTCCATTTAGAAATAAAAAAAAGGTATATATGGTTATCCCATCCGAGTTAGAAGAGACGCTCCCTGAAAGTATTGATAATTTCTTCTTCTCTTTTGATATGTTCCCTTCCGGGAAAAATAAAACAGTTGTAAATGTGTATGCAATCCACTCTGAATTAGTTAACTACTGGAACAATATAGCAAAAAAGTACAAGGCAAAGTTATATTTTTTAGCAGATACACTTTTATTCTATAAGTTTTTGAAACAATCTATAGATGAAAAAGATTATATAGCCATTTATGTAGAAGATGAATATCTGCTGCTTAATATAATAGAAAACGGAATTCTTACCGGTTCTTATTCTTATGAACTTACACAATCAGCAAAGGCAGAAAGTATTACCCTGATAGAAGATATTCTGAAAAAGAAAAAATACCCTTTATTTATATGTGGTGCACAGGAAATAGATAGAGAATTTGGGATAGTTGAAGGTAAGGTTCAGTATATAAGTTTACCGGCAGGGACGAAAAAAAAATATCTGTTTCACCATCTTTCTTCGTTAAGTGGATTCAAAAGGATTTTTCTTCCGCTTAAACTCTTTAGTGGCAGGAAATTTTCTGTTTCAAGTAGTGTGTTATTATTTGTTTTTTTTATTATATCTTTTCTCTTATGTGTCCCCTATTTTAAAGTTGTTGAAAAGCAGAAAGAACTTATTCGCATTGAGGAAGATATGAGACAGATATTTATATCAACATTCCCTGATGTTCAAGTTATAGTAAATCCTTTGATACAGGCAAGGGAGAAGATAATAAAAACCGGAGATCTAAGAGAGGGTATTCCTTCTGTTCTGGAGGTTATGGTAGAGATAACGGTTGCTTTCCCTGAAAATATAGATGCAAAGATTGACCTTTTCAGAGTTATGAATGATACCATTACTCTATCAGGAAATGCATCTTCCTTGAAGACATTAGAAAAAATAAAAGATAGGATAGAAAAATCGGAGAGGTTTACCATTATAGATGTGGGAAAAATATCTTTTGATGTAAACAACAGAGCAAATTTCACAATAACATTAAAGGTAAATTGATAAATGGATAAAAGGAAAATAGTTGCTGTTATTGTTTTTCTAACATTGCTTGAATTCAGGTTTGTTTATATTCCTGTTAAAAAGAGGATTGTCTCTCTTGACAAACTCATTGCTGCTAAAAGTAAAGACAGGGAGACACTTTTAAAACTCTGTAAAGAATATAAGGAACAGAAGACAAAGAAAGAACCACTGAGGATATGTGAGAAAAGATTTTCTTTACTGTCTTATACTGGGGATTTAATAGAGAACAAGCACCTTGAAAGAAATATTACAGGGCTTCAACCAATCAGAACTGAGAAGAAAGGAAACCTGTCAGTTGAAAGTTTACGAGTAGGGCTGAAAGGAATAACTCTTCAACAACTTTATGGATTTCTTTATGATATTGAACACACACAGAATGGTATATATATTTCTGAATTCAGGATGCAGAAGGAGAAGGATGCGCCATATCTTTTAGATGTGGATATAGAACTTTTTGTTGTAAAAGAAGAAAGTTGAAGTTTGGTATTACAATGGCAGATATATATCTTATAGACGGAAGTGCCCTTATATATCGTTCATATTATGCGATAAGGGACTTAAGGACATCCACAGGAAAACCCACAAATGCTATTTATGGTTTCATCTCAAGTATTTTGAAAGTCATCAAAGATAAAAAACCTGAATATATGTGTATCCTTTATGACCTGAAGGTTCCTACAATGAGGCATATCTCCTTTGCTGAATATAAAGCACAGAGAAAACCGATGCCTGAAGAACTTATTGAACAAATTCCTACCATAAAAGAGGTTATCGGGCTTCTTGGATTTAAGCAGATAGAGAAAGAAGGGTATGAGGCAGATGACCTTATTGCAACGTTATCAGAGAAATTGAGTAAGGAAGGACATAGGATATTTATAATCACAGGGGACAAGGATATGATGCAACTCCTTAAGGAAGGAGTAATAATAATACATCCTGACGGAGTTAAAACCTGTACCTTTGAGGATTTTCAAAATCAATACGGAATGAGCCCATCTTTTGTACCTGATCTTATAGGACTGGCAGGAGATGTATCAGATAATATCCCCGGTGTCTATGGTATAGGAGAGAAGACCGCTTTAAAACTTTTGCAGGTATGGGGAACAATAGAAAATCTCTATGAAAACATTGATAAGGTAGAACCGGAAAGAATAAGAAAACTTTTGATGGACAACAGAGAAAATGCGTTTTTGAGTAAAGAACTGGCAATATTGAAAAAAGATGCAGAAATAGATATAAGATTGGAAAATATTAAGGTTTCTTCTCCTTATGTTGAGAAACTTCTTCAGGTTTTTGAAGAACTGGAATTTAAAAAACTTACTGCTCAGATAGAGGAGATATATCCGTCTTTCCGGCTGTCAGGGCTGAATGAGGATATGCTTTTCCTTTCAACAGGATATATTCTTTCTATTCAGGATATTATAAAAGACCCTTTTCGTTTCAAGGAAATCCTTGAGGACACAGGTATAAAGAAATATGGGTTCAACCTTAAAGATATTATAGTAGAAGTAGAGAAAAAAGGGATATCTTTTGAAGGCACTTCATTTGATATTACAGTTGCTAGGCATCTCACAGGAAAGGTATTAAGTGAAAACAATATCAGTTTATTAATCTCTAAGTATAATATACTTTTTAAAGAACTCGGGATGGAAGACCTTTTTTATCAAGTGGAGATGCCGCTTGTAAAGACACTTGCGTGGATGGAGAGGAACGGAATAAAGACAGACAGATATATTCTTGAACAGATTAGTGAAGAGATAAACAATGAACTTAAAATTATGGAAGATAGGATATATCAAACAGCAGGCGAGGTGTTTAACATCAATTCATCCCAGCAACTTGCATCAATACTCTTTGAGAAACTTAAATTACCTGTTCAGAGGAAGACAAAGACAGGACTATCAACAGATACCGGTGTATTGAAAGAATTATCTGTACTCCATCCACTTCCGGGGATGATTCTTGATTACAGAGGACTTTACAAATTGAAGTCGACATATATTGAAGGGTTAATTCCTTTTATAGAACCATCCACAGGAAGGATATATCCAAAATTCAGTCAGACATCAACCTCTACAGGAAGGTTGAGTTGCAATAATCCTAATCTCCAGAACCTTCCTGTAAGGACTGAAAGGGGAAGTAAAATCAGAAAAGCATTCTGCTGTGAAAAGGGCAATATCCTTTATTCATTTGATTATAACCAGATAGAACTTAGAGTCCTTGCCCATTTTTCAGGAGACAGGTATCTTGTAGATGCATTCAGAAATAATAGAGATATACATACAGAGACCGCAAATATACTTTTTTCAGGAGATTCACTATTCTCATTACCTTCTACTAATAATAATGAATTAAGGAGGGTTGCAAAGACAATAAACTTCGGTATAATCTATGGTATGAGTGCTTATGGGCTTTCTCAAGAATTGGGTATTTCTGTATCTGATGCGGATAACTTCATAAAAGAATATTTTTCTAAATTCAAAGGTGTTAAAGAGTATATTGACAGTATCCTCTCTGCTGTTGAGAGAGATGGTTATGTTACAACAATCCTTAACCGCAGGCGGTATATTTCAGAAATAAGAAGCACAAATAAAAACCAGAAAGAGTTTGCTAAAAGGGCAGCAATAAATATGCCTATACAGGGTTCTGCTGCTGATTTAATAAAAATTGCTATGAACAGGATTTATGAGTTTTTCAGGAAGGAACATCTAAAAAGTATGATGGTACTTCAGATACATGATGAACTTTTATTTGAGGTATTTCCAGATGAAGAAGCAGTGGTTAAGAAGAATGTTAAAGAGATTATGGAAGATGTGATAAAACTCAATGTTCCCCTTAAGGTTGATGTGAAAAAAGGTCCCAATTATCTGGAAATAGGGGAAGTATAACTAAAATCAGGGAGGTTTGATGACACCTAAAGAACTCTGGCAGAATATTATGTGGTATAAAGGGCATGACAGGATGCCTGTGATACACTGGGGAGAATGGGAGGAAACCCGTCAGAGGTGGATTAAGGAAGGACTACCTGAAGATGTGGATGAGCGGGAGTATTTTGGTGCAGTTGCTCACTGGACATTCGTTTCTATAAACATCAATCTTTTTCCACCTTTTGAAGAGGCAATCCTGGAAGTGGTGCAGAAATATTTAGCGGCTGAACATCAATTATATTTGTACGGACGCTTTCGTTTCCCGCAAAATCAACTG
>JAMWBP010000103.1 GCA_023819365.1 Candidatus Omnitrophota bacterium | reverse complement strand
TGGCATCTTCCTATGATTATATACTTCAGATTGCATCATCCGTTATGTTTTCTGCACAGGTGGCAGCACTGCAAAGAGATTACTTTGGTGCCCATGGGTATTTCAAGATAGGTGGAGAAAATCAGCCGGAGATAATTACTACAAGTGATGGAAAGGTTAGAGAATTCCATACAGAATGGATGATAAAAGGTAGACCTGAAAAGGAGATAACGAAATAGAAATGTATAGAGGAAAGGGGGGCAAGACAGAGCCGATATATCTGGAACAATTATATGAGATTATAAAAGATGTTCTTGCAGGGACAAAAGATTTTTCAGGGAAAAAGGTACTTGTGGTTATTCCTGATACGACTCGTTCAGGTCCTACAGATATTATCTTTAAATACATCCACAAAGCACTCTCTTCTGCAAATGTAAAGAAGATTGATTTTCTTATAGCGCTTGGTACACATCCACCAATGTCTGAAGAAAGAGTTAATACATTCTTAAATATAACTGCAAAAGACAGGGAGACCATTTATAGAAAAACGGAAATTTTTCAGCATGAGTGGGATAGGCCTGAAGGGTTAGTACATATAGGAACTATAACTGCCAGTGAAATGGACGAGATTTCTGGTGGGTTGATGTCAGAAGATATACCTGTCACTATTAACAAAAAAGTCCTTGAATATGATGAAGTTATTTTGACAGGACCTGTTTTTCCCCATGAGGTTGTTGGTTTTTCCGGTGGTTATAAATATCTTTTCCCGGGTATATCAGGACAGGAATTTCTCCATAAGTTCCACTGGCTTGGTGCCCTTATAACAAATCCCAAAATTAACGGCACAAAAGATACCCCTGTAAGGAGGGCATTAAATAAGGCTGCCTCTTTTTTAAAAGTTCCTGTTACACTTTTATGTTATGTGGTAAGTGAAGGCAGTGTATATGGTTTTTATGGTGGAGATATAGATGCATGGGCAAAGGCAGCAGACCTATCTGCCAATCTAAATATAAGGTATGTTGACAGACCTTACAGAACAGTCCTTTCTATTGCACCAGTTATGTATGAGGATATATGGACTGCAGGTAAGTGTATGTATAAACTTGAACCTGTGGTATCTGATGGAGGAACACTTATCATCTATGCTCCCCATGTAAAAGAGGTCTCCCATACGCACGGCAAAGAGATAGAGAAGGTAGGTTATCATACAAGGGACTATTTTTTAAAACAGATGGATAGATTTAAAGATATTCCCGGGTGTATCCTTGCTCATTCAACACATGTGAAAGGGATAGGGACATTTATAAACGGAATTGAAAAGCCACGTATAGAAGTAGTCCTTGCAACAGGTATACATAAAGATATATGTGAGAAGATAAACTTGGGTTATATGGACTACCGGACGATAGACATAGAAAAATATAAGAGACAGAAGGATACACTTGTTGTTGAAAAAGCAGGAGAAGTGCTTTACAGATTAGAAGATGGAAGTGTGCCGGATATAGATAGATTATACCAAAAGTAAAAAATTAAAACAGATGATAGAAAATTTCAAAAAAGCACATCCTGATTTTAAAGTATATGAAAAGTCAATAAACAAAGCAGGGGTAGATATATCTTTCTTGCCTCAAAAAATAATGAGAAGTTTATAGTTTTTGGAGAGAAAGATTTCAGGTTTTTCTCTGCCTTTGAAAATGTAAATATACTTCTGGAAAACCTTTCTTTTTTAAAGCCAGTTAAATCAGGACTAAAAAAGTCATTTGGGTTTGGAGACCGTCTTGGAATTTCTACACCCGGACATATAAGAGCAGTTAAAAATTATAACTTTTTCCCCTTATTTGCACAGCAGTCAGTCAGGGAATTAGAAAGGACCGAAAGAACTTTTGAAGATGTTGTAAATTCTGCTGTTTTAGGTTGTTTTCAAGAGGGATATAAAGATGGTTATGGGGCAGATGCAGACCACATAAAGGATATTTTACATCTGAAACAGGCATATGATGCAGGTTTCACTTTTTTCACCATTGACCCATCAGATAAGATATATAATCCTCTAAATATTTCAATAGAAAAGCAAAAAAAACTACTCTCAAACCATCTTCCGAATTATGAAAAGAGATATCTTGGAAAGAAATATTCCATAAAAGATACTACATACCATATGGATGAAAAAAATCTTAAGGAATTTGTTATTACATACGGAGAGGCAATAGACCATATTGAAGAATGTTATAAATTATTAAAATGCCTTTCTAAACCGTTTGATTTTGAGGTTTCTGTTGATGAGACAACTATTCCTACTACCCCTATTGCTCATATCCTTATAGTTGAGGAGTTGAAAAGAAGAGATATTGAGTTTCATAGTATTGCATTTAGATTTCCTGGTCACTTTGAAAAAGGGATTGACTACAAGGGAGATAAAGAGCAACTCCGTAATATATTTATAGCACACCAGTTAATACGGGAGCATATGGGTAACTATAAAATTTCACTGCATTCAGGGAGTGATAAACTTTCTATATATCCACTCTTCAAGGATGTTTTTGGAGAAAAAATCCATATAAAAACATCAGGGACATCCTGGATTGAAGCGGTTAAACTTATTGCACTTAAGGACTTCCATTTTTTCCTTGAGATACTTGAATGCAGTATAAGAAACTTCAAGAAAAATTCTGCTTCATATGAGATATCTGCCAGGCCGGAACTAATAGATTTAAAAGAGATAGGAAGAATATCTATAGAAGATTTATTCCGGATGGATGATATCAGACAGATTATACATATCAGTTATGGAACGATATTGACAGGGAAATATAGAGAAAAATTTTTTAATCTCCTGCATAAAAATGAAGATGACTATTATAAGTTACTTCATTCCCATCTTGATGGCCACCTGAAATTATTAAAATAGCGAAATATTTATTGGAAGCGGTTTATCCAGTTTGGCTTTGTCCATCTGATAATTCTTAATGTTCCGGTGGATTTTTCATAAGGTGTTTTCCTTCATACAATGAGAACGTCCTCTCTTTCCATTTAATCTTGGTCTTTTTGGTTTTATATATATGCCTTTCCAGAATTAATCCTTGAAGTTCCAAGAACTAGAATCTACAACTTTAACTCCTCATTTCTTTCACCGCCCTACAAAAGCACTGATGCTACCTATGACTAACTACTTATTGCTTTAATCCAAACAACTGGCTATTCACCTAACAATTTTCGTAATATCTTTAAGAAATTAAACTTTGCTCTCATCAATACCTGTGACTTGTGCAGAATATCTCTGATTATCTCGGATGATTTTCCTGGTTTAAAAGAAGCAATAAAACAACTTCCCCAAAAACTGACCACAGAATCTGCTTAAACCACTTTAAAAAAGGGTTAACAAAACTTAAATCAACTTTTTGGTGAATTGCCCAATACTTCTCTGCCACTGCTCTACTTATTCTCCTCCTTATCACCATTTTTAACTCCTTTTTTAACATTATCCACCCCCTCTTTATATAATCCATTCTTAGGAGATGGATATTTTCGTATAGATTTTTTAATAAGGCAACGATAAAATTTCATATAGATTTTTAATGAAGCAATGGGGCCTCTTTGTCAATTTTATTTTAGGAGGGTATAATTTTAATTATGGACAAAAGTAAGGTAAAAGAAAGAATTGATGAGTTGGTAAAGCAACTTAACTATTATAACTATATGTATTATGTAGAAAACAACCCTGTCATAACTGACTATGAATATGATAAACTCTACCGTGAGCTTGTGGAATTAGAAAAGGAGTATCCTGAATACAGAAAACCTGACTCTCCTACATTACGTATTGGTGGTCAGCCACTTAAAGAGTTTGCTACTGTCTCTCATAAAATCCCTATGTTAAGTATGGATAATACATATTCAGAGGAGGAACTTATTGAGTTTGATAAGAGGATTAAAAAGACAGCAGGGATTACAGATATAGAATATGTTGTAGAACTTAAATATGATGGTGTTGCTGTCTCGCTTATATACCAAGATGGTGTATTTGTAAAAGGGGCAAGCAGGGGGGATGGATGGACTGGAGATGATATAACAGAAAATCTCAAGACGGTACTGACATTACCCAAGGTTATTCCTTATAAACAACTGATAGAAGTCCGTGGAGAGGTATATATGAGGAAGGACGTCTTCCAGAAGATAAATGAAGAGAGAAAAAGAACCGGGGAGATATTATTTGCAAATCCAAGAAATGCTACAGCAGGGTCTTTAAAACTTCTTGACCCTGAAACAGTTGCAAAGAGAAATCTTCAACTTTTCGTATATCAGGGCCTCCTGAGGAAATTTAAAACACACTGGGAGACACTTGAATTTTTGAAGACACTTGGGTTCCCTGTAAATCCATATAGAAAACTGGCAAAG
>JAMWBP010000102.1 GCA_023819365.1 Candidatus Omnitrophota bacterium | reverse complement strand
TTTATAAACCTTTCTTCAGGAGTAGCATTTAATTCTTCTATAATAGAAACTACTCTGCCATTTCTATCTCTTTTTATTCTCCCATATCCAGTAGGATTATCTACAAAGGTAGTGAGAACAGTCCCATGGTTACTTTCTTGTTTATGGATTTTGACAATACTGGTGAGTGTGTTTATCGTTACAAAAGGAACATCTCCACATAGTATAAGAATATCTCCATAATAGTTTTGAAGAATTTTTCTCGTCACAAGGACTGCATCTCCTGTGCCCTTTTGTTCTGGTTGTTCTACATATTCCACTTTTTTATCCTTTAACTGTTCAAAGACCTCTTCTTTTTTATAACCTACCACTACAATTGTTTTATATGGTTTGAGTTTTTCTATTGTATCAAATAGATATAAAAGCATTGGTTTACCGAGAATGTCTCTTACCACTTTTTGAGATTCACCGCCAAGTCGTTTACCCTGTCCTGCCGCAAGTATAACTATTACAAGATTTGGATCCATTATATTGTTGTTCCTTGTTATAGTGCGATAAACCTGCCCGCCAAATCTGTAGCGGTGGCATTCATGCCACGAATTGTGCAATGAATCGCACCGCTACATTGGCGGGTCGCACCGCTACTTTTGTGCAATGAATTGCACCGCTATTTTTGTGCAATGAATTGCACCGCTACACTGTAAATATCTCTTTGCAAAACACTGCCCGGCGAGGATTTGAACCTCGAACCTCGGCTCCAAAGGCCGGTGTGTTACCATTACACCACCGGGCATAAACTTCAATATTTTAAATTTACTTTGTATTTGAGATTTTGATTTATAGTTTATCATACCTCTTATATAATTGAAAGGATTACAAGATTTTTATTCTGTTACCTCTATTTTTTCTATACACAGGAGATATGGAAAAAGTAAGGGATAACCCAGTACTACACTTCTTGCGTCACTCTTAAAACTTCGGATATGGTTGTCAATCCTTCTTTTATCTTTGCTGCTCCATCCATTCTTAATGTTACAAGTCCCTTTTTTAATGCCGTCTTTTTAATTTCATCCGCAGAGATTTTTTCTGATATAACTTCCCTTATTTCTTCATCCATAACAAGTAGTTCAAAGATGCCTTTTCTTCCATAATATCCCTCATTGAAACAGAGTTTACAACCTTTGCCTGCCCTATATTTTATCGCTGAGAAGTCCTCCCCTTCAGGGAAAATCTGCTGTAGTTCTTTTAATGGAGGTGTGACTAATTCAGAACATTGTGGACAGTTAAGACGGACAAGTCGCTGTGCCATAACACCTACAAGAGAGGAAGAAATGAGATATGGTTCTATTCCCATATCAATCAACCGTACAATTGCACTTGTCGAATCATTCGTATGGAGGGTGCTGAATACGAGATGTCCTGTTAAAGATGCCTGGATGGCCATTTCAGCTGTCTCCCTATCTCTTATTTCTCCTACCATTATAATATTCGGGTCATGTCTTAATATGGACCTCAGACCATTGGCAAATGTAAGTCCTACCTTAGGATTGACCTGGATTTGATTTATTCCTTCTATATTGTATTCAACAGGATCTTCCAGGGTGATAATATTTATGCCCGGATTATTTATCTTAGAAAGTGCTGCATATAAAGTTGTCGTTTTTCCACTTCCTGTAGGGCCTGTCAAAAGAATTATCCCATGGTCTAAATGTATAAGTTCATTGAATTTATTATATGTATCTTCGGAAAATCCAAGTTCGTTAAGAGTGAAAAGGAATGTACTTCTATCAAGCAACCGCAAAACAACTGATTCTCCGAAAAATGTAGGTATAATAGAAACACGTATATCTATTTTTTTACTATCCACTTTTATAGATGTTCTTCCATCCTGGGGAATTCTCTTTTCAGCAATATCCAGATTGGACATTATTTTTATTCTTGTTACTATCGCTGGATGGAATTTCCTCGGAAGAACAAAAATATCATGTAGAACACCGTCCACTCTGTATCTAACCTTCAGTACTGTTTCTCCGATCTGAATATGGACGTCACTCGCCCTCATTGATATGGCTTTATATAGAACCTGGTTAACAAGACGGATAATAGGGGCTTTATTTGCAAGGTCAAGGAGGTTCATACTTTCAACATCAATATCTTCTTCAAGATGTGTGATCTCTTCAGAGTTAAGGTCATCTATTACTTTCTGTGAGGTGGTTGGATGATAATAATACTTATCAAGGCATCTGTGTATACTATCCGCAGATGTAATGGCAATTTTAACATTTCTATTGAGACGGGATTTAATTTCACCTATATCTATCTTTAAAAGGTCATCTGTAGCAATAATTATCTCACCTTTTTCATTTTTTAAAGGCAGAATACAATTGTTTTTCAAGAAAGAGAAAGGGAAGAAAGATAATAGTTCAGGGTCTACCATCTCTTCAGGATTTTCTATCCAAAGAACTGACTTACTTTCCATCTTACCTTTTAATTTTATCTCCTATAATACTTTTTTCTTTTCCTTCCTTGATAGCCTCTGCTTCTTCAAAAGTTGTTATAATATGGGGTGTGATAAATATAAGAAGATTGGTTTTGGTTGATTTTTTGGAATTATATCTGAATAAATTTCCGAGTAAAGGGATATTACCCAAAAATGGAACTTTCTTTAATGTGTTTTCTTTATCATCTCTTACCAGACCGCCTAAAACCACTGTTTTTTTATTTGGTACAATCAATGTTGTATCAACAGCCCTTTTTGCTGTTGTTGGTGCTTCAGCAAGTCCTCCTTCAATAACTTTTGTTACTTCCTGAGAAATTTTCAAACGGACATACCTATCCTGACTTATCTGTGGAGTAATTTTAAGGGTGATACCAACATCTTTATAGTCATAACTTTTTATTATATCGCCTGTAGAGCCAGATGTACTCTGAATAAACCTCGTTTCTTTTAAATAAGGGATATTCTCACTTACATTAATAGTCGCTTCCTGGTTATCACTGGTAACTATTTGGGGAGTGGAAAGTATATTAAACTCACCTTCTTTGGCATAAAGGTTGATAAGTGCCCCTACCTCTAAAGGAAAAGTAAGAGAACCCTTATAAATTCCAATAGAAAGTCCCTCGGGGGCAATGCCGGTTGATGCATATGATTCTATATAACCAAAGTTTATCCCTGCTCCTCCTGTAAATCTGTTATTATCAAATGTCTCTGTTGCAGCCCATTCTATACCCATCCGCTTTGTGCTTTCATAAGAGACCTCAGCGATCAGTGCTTCTATAAGAACCTGGTGTGTTAATACATCCAGTTCTTTTATTATTTTCTCTATGTTTGCAAAATCATCAGGGTCAGCATTAATAATGAGAGAATTAGTTGCTTTTGCTGCCACAACAGAGGGTTGAACTGGAGGTGCTTCTCCACGTCTGACTGCTGTTTGCCTTGGTCTAGTAAGTAATTGTGTGAGAATTTTAGCCACCTCTTCAGCATCTACATTTTCAAGACGATATATTTTCAGAACATCTCTTCCGGGCGGAGATGGAATATCTATCCTGGCAACTATTTCCAGAATTTTTTCAATATTTGCACCTATATCAGAAACAACAAGAGAATTTGTTCTACTATCTACTGTAATCTGTCCGTTTTTGGTAATATAAGGAGCGAGTATCTGGGCAAGAATATCTGGTGGATAATATTTTAAAGGTATTATCTGAATAATAAAGTCCTCAATTTTGTCCGGAGGTATATCACCTACATTTATCTCGCGAATTCTTATTCTTGCTTCTGATGAAGGGATTATAAGAGAAACAGTATCTTTTTTTATAACCGAATATCCATAAAGATTGAGTATAGTTTTAAAAATTTTATCTATCTCTGCTGAGGGTACTGGTTTATTAGCGTATACAGTTATAGTCCCCTTTACATTGGGGTCTATGACATAGTTTTCTTTTGTGAAGTCACCGACAAATTTTATAAATGTCTTGATATCTACATTGTTGAGATTAAGAATAAAATCTCTCGCAGAACATTCCAGTATAAAGACAGATAGTATTCCTATTAGTATAATAAATGTTTTTTTCATCTGGAGATTAGATACTTTACCGAATTAGTCCGGCGGCTCCACCACCTCTGCCTTCCCTTTCATATGTCTGTCTTATCCGTATATTATCTAATGCGGTCTGGATTTCCTGTCTTACTCCCTCATCTTTTTCTACCCTTAGTCGTTCAAGAAGTTTTATTATTATATCATCAGATGATTCTCTTAATCCAATCGTTTTGATTGTCTGTTTTCTAATTTCAGGGTCAGGGTCATTAATATAGTCCAGAGAAAATGTAGCACTTGTACCAAACAGGTCTGCTGAATATTCTCCTCTACCACCCCTCCCTCTTGTATCTCCACCATATTTTAT
>JAMWBP010000101.1 GCA_023819365.1 Candidatus Omnitrophota bacterium | reverse complement strand
GGAAGAATAAGAAGTCTCAATAACTGGTAATCTATCTATATGAGTATAATAGTCAGTTATCAATAACGTTACAGCAGCTAAAACAACCCCTAAACTAGTAGCTATAAAAAATCTAAAATCGTAATTACCAAACCATTTTGCCCATTCGGGAGTAGTAGGTAAAGCAGGTATTAGAAAATTCAAGAAAAATACCACTACTATAGTGGCAAATATCGAGGCCCAAAAACCAAAATTTATTGGTCTCATAGGATTAGTATCATCTTCTTTAGGATTCAACATTAAAACCCCAAATATGGATGTTATAACTCCTGCAGCTCTTACTATTAAAGGATAAAAAACTAATAATAATGTCCACTTATTTATATCACTTTCAGGTTTGAATTCAGATTTGCAGTAGGTGCTACACTTGCTATATTTCATGATATGCTCTTTGTAGTGGCTATACTTGCACTTACTAAAAAACAGATAGACACATCTGTAATTGCCGCTTTGCTTACAATTGCAGGTTATTCTGTGAATGATACGGTAATTATCTTTGATAGAATAAGAGAAAATATAAGAAAGACAAGGAGTGATGATTATTTCACTTTATTCAATAAAAGTATCAATGAAACATTGAGCAGAACAATACTTACGGTTCTTACCACTCTATTTGTAGTTTTTCTACTCTTTTTTATAGGTGGAGAAACACTCCACACTTTTGCTTTTTCACTACTCGTTGGATTTATAATAGGAACCTATTCTTCTGTATTTGTAGCATCTTCCATCATTATTGACTGGCATAGATGGAAGCCACATAAGTTTAAAGTATGAGAGTAATCAGTGGATACCTAAAAGGTAGAAGGTTGTTTTTCCCTGAGAAGAAAAAAGGGTTAAGGGCAACAAAAGATGTTGTAAGGGAAGCAATCTTTGACTCTCTCAGGGGATGGGTTGTTAATAAGAGGGTACTGGAAATCTTTGCAGGCACAGGAGCATTGGGTATAGAGGCAATAAGTCATGGTGCAAAAGAGGTTGTTTTTGTTGAAGAGGATAGGGAAGCGATAAGATGTATAAAGAGAAATATTGAAAATCTTAATATTGAAAAGTCGTGTACTGTAAAAAAAGGGAAAGCAGAGCAATCTATTGAGGAATTAAATAATGAGAAATTTGATTTGATAATTGCCGACCCGCCTTATGACTATCCATCTGGAAAGATTGCACAGATCTTAAAAAACATACTGGACATGAACATATTAGATAATCAAGGAATTATAGTGATTGAACATAATAGAAGAAATCTATTACCTGAAGTAGATGGATTTACTGTTTACAAAGAAAAATTTTATGGGAAAAGTGTGGTATCATTCATAAAAGTGAAAAAGCAGGGAGTAGAAATATGAAAGAAAAAATAGCAGTTTATCCAGGAAGTTTTGACCCTATTACAAACGGACATATCGATGTAATTAAAAGATCCCTTATATTTGTTGATAAAGTAGTCGTGGCAGTCTCTGATTATTCAAGGAAAAATCTGTTGTTTACAAAAGAGGAGAGGATAAATCTTATAAAAACAGTTTATCATGGAAATAAAAGAGTGGAGGTGGATAGCTTTAGTGGTCTTCTTGTTGATTATCTTAAAACAAGAGATATAGAATTGATAATAAGAGGACTTAGAGCTGTATCTGATTTTGAATATGAATTCCAGATGGCTCTGGTAAATAGAAAACTTAACAGAAATATTGAAACTGTATTCATTATGCCAGGAGAGGAGTTCTTTTTTATAAGTTCTTCTATAGTAAAAGAGATAGCCTCTTTAAAAGGTGATGTATCAGAGATGGTCCCCGAAGTAGTTGTTAAAGCGCTAAGAAAGAAATTCAACTATTGAAAGGAGAATAATATGCCAAATCCTAAAAGAAGACATTCAAATAGTAGAACAGGAAAAAGAAGAGGTGGACATAAAAAAGTGAAGGTATCATCCCTCAGTGTATGTTCCAATTGTGGCTCCTTGAAGATGCCACATACTGTCTGTGAGGTATGCGGATATTATAAAGGGGTTCCTATCCTGACAATAAAAGAAAAAACGAAAAAAGAATAATACAAAAATGTCTACTAAAGAAAGCATAATTGCCCTTGATGGTATGGGTGGAGATAATGCCCCTTTTTCTGTTATTAAAGCATGTGAGATGCTTTCTTGCTCAGAAAATATTAAAATTATTATTGTAGGGGATGAAAAACAGATAAAAGATAAGATAAACTTTGAAAAATATCCGTTTGTCACCCTTGAACATTGTGAAAAATCCATAAAGATGGATAACAAAATAAATCTTAAACTATTCAAAGAGAAAGATAACAGTATGGTCAGAACCATTTCATTAGTGAAAAGGGGTATGGCTCACTGTGCTTTAAGCGCAGGAAATACGGCTGCTTTTGTCTCCTATAGTATCTCAGAACTAGGACTGATAAAAAATATTGCCAGACCTGCTATTGCTCTTTTGATGCCAGACACAACAGGAAGAGGAATTATATTTATTGATGGTGGTGCTAATATCAAAGCCAAACCAGTACATCTAATACAGTCAGCCGTTATGGGAACATTGTATGCAGAATATGTATTCGGTATAAGAAATCCAAGAGTCGCATTGTTAAATAGAGGAGAAGAAGAAACTAAAGGCGACGAGTTAAGAAGAGAAAGTTTTGCATTGATGAGTGAAAATAGAAGGATAAATTTTATAGGTAATATTGAGGGTCATAATATATTTACACAGAAAGCAGATGTAATTATTACAGATGGCTTTACAGGAAATGTCGTTCTTAAGGTATCTGAAGGTGTCACAAGGGCTTTTCGCACTATACTTATGAAAGAAATCCAGAAAAGTATTAGAGGGAAAGTGGGTGTGTTTTTTATTAGAAATATATTAAAAGATTTTGCAAAAAAAGCGGATTATGCTGAATACGGAGGAGGACTGCTTTTAGGGGTAGATGGTATTGTTATTATCAGTCATGGCAGGTCTTCTCCACGGGCTATTTATAATGCAATAAGGTTAGGTAAAAGGATTGTCTCTTCAGGATTTATTGAAAAACTGAAAAAAGATATGGAGACAATACAATGGGAAATGCAGTAATTATAGGAACAGGTTCTTTCTTACCTTCTTTTGTACTTACCAATCACGATCTTGAAATGATGGTTGATACAAGTGATGAATGGATTGTTACAAGGACAGGGATAAAAGAAAGAAGAATCTGTCCGAGAAATATGGCATCTTCTGATATGGGAGTTGAAGCTGCAAAAGCCGCGTGTAAAGATGCAGGTATCTCTTTTGATAAAATTGACTTTATTATCTGTGCCACAGTAAGTCCTGACAAGTTTTTCCCTTCAACTGCATGCCTCATTCAGGCAAAACTCGGTATTAAAGATATACCAGCATTTGATATCTCTGCTGCCTGTTCGGGTTTTATATTTGGGCTGGAAATTGCAAGAAGTTTAATATCAAGAGATGGTTATAAAACAGGTCTTATTATTGCTTCAGAGTGTATGAGCCGTCTTACCGACTATACAGATAGAAGTATCTGTGTATTATTGGGAGATGGAGCAGGAGCTGCAATAGTTAGAGCATCTGATGCGGAAGGAATAATGGGCTCCTATATCTCTTCTGATGGAAGTTATGGAGATATACTGAACGCTCCAGCAGGTGGTTCAGCCAGACCTGCATCTTTTGATACAGTTGAAAAAAGGATGCATTTTATGAAGATGGAAGGGGCAGTCCTTTTTAAGATAGCGATACAGACAATGTGTGAAGCAATAAATAAACTTCTTAAAAGGTTTAATCTGAAGAAAGAGGATATATCTCTTGTTGTTCCACATCAGGCAAATCTGCGTATTATAAATGGAGTTGCTAAAAGTATGGGTATGCCACCAGAAAAATTTTATGTGAATATTGAAAAATATGGGAATATGTCTGCTGCATGTATTCCCATTGCCCTTGATGAAGCATCAAAAAAAGGGCTGATTAAAAGAGGAGATATTGTTGTTACAGTGGCTTTTGGCGGCGGACTTACATGGGGAGCAAATCTTATAAAATGGGCAAAATGAAAAATTTCTCTGTTGTTTTTCCCGGGCAGGCATCCCAGTATGTAGGGATGGGAAAGGAATTGGTAGAAAATATCCCTGCCTGCGCGGATATTATTAAAAAAGGAGAAGATATAACATCCCTACCTCTTATGAGAACCATTATGGATGGACCTATGGAAGAATTAACAAGAACACTGATATGCCAACCCGCTGTCTTTGCCATAAATATGGTCTGCTGGTATGCACTGACAGAAAAAAAACTTTTCCCTGTGAGTGTAGCAGGACACAGTTTAGGAGAATATTCTGCACTTGTTGCTTCAAATGTAATCAGTATAGAGGATGGATTCTATCTTGTAAAAAGAAGG
>JAMWBP010000100.1 GCA_023819365.1 Candidatus Omnitrophota bacterium | reverse complement strand
TTGATGGACAAGGGATTTAATGATTTTTCAATGACTTTGAGAATTTGCCATAATCGGAGCCACAGTCCAGTGCTCTATCCACTGAGCTACACCCACCATAAAAGCAAACTCAAAACTCTAAATTTCAACCTCCAAGTCGGTGCTATATTTTATCCTTTAAGGCATCACTTGTAAATAGACCGGGTTATATTTTTGTAGCGGTGCGATTTATCGCACGAAACATGCAATGTAGCGGTACCCTGTATGATACAAATTATTTTGGGAAAATGCAAAACGCAAGGCATAGCCCCGATAAGTGCGCCTGGCCCGATTCGAACGGGCAACCGTTGGGTTCGAAGCCCACCACTCTATCCATTTGAGCTACAGGCGCCCGATAATCAAGTAATATTTTATTATACCCTTTATTCTGTTTTTATGTTTTCTTTTAGTGAAAAGGAAACGAGAAAAGAAATCATCGCCAGGGAAAGGCAAAGAAGAAGTATTGTTCTATAGGCAGAAGCAGGATAAATCACGAAACCAGAAATTGCAATGGCTAAATATCTGAAATGGTCAAGGATACGACCTGCAAGAAAACTGATAATAGAAATAACAAGATAAGCTATAGTATTAAGAAATCCAACTGAAGTAGCAGCAACCTCAATAGAGTTCATTTCTTTCATAACTGTTATATAAACAGGAGATATAGCAGCAGAGATTGCAAGCAGTAAATAACCAACAAGGAATAACCCTGGATTAATATTAAACAACAGGTTAGATAACATTAAAATAGTTGCTACCATAGTAGATGCTGTTGAAAACATTATAATGGGCTTACGTCTTCCTGTAATCTGCGAGGTGTAAGCAGAAAGAAAGGCAAAGAGTGTATTTATAACTATCATTATAAAGGTAAAAGAAGATGCCTTTGCTGATGAAAAATTGCAGAAGTCCTCAAGGAATTTTTTCCCTATGGATGATTGGAAAAGAAAATAAATTCCAAAACTTACAGGACCTGAAATAATCACCGGGAATGTATGTGTATTCTTTACAATTTTTAATAACCGTGGAAGAGAGAATGTCTGTTTCTGGGTAAAAGATGTTCTTGCTCTTTTAAGAAATGGAAAACTTATCAGTGTAAAAATAGAACATAGAATACCGGCAATAAGAAAAGAGTTCCTCCAGCCGATAAGGCATACTGAACGTTCCAGTGGATATGTTGCGAAGATACCTCCGGAATAACCTAAAATAAGTGAGATCCCGAGATATAACGGAAATTCCTCTGCGTTATATATTGTACTCAATATCTTTATCAAACTTATAAAGATAAAGCCGGCACTGAAACCCACAAGTCCTCTTGCAAGGAAAAGGATAAAAGGGGAATAGGAAAAAGGAAATAAAATAGAACTAAAACTGAAAAGGAATGAACCTAAAAGAAATGTTCTGAAACCACCAAATCTATCTGCAGTAATACCGGCAAAAATCTGCATTATTCCATATATTAAAAATGTTATAGAGGCAAGTCCTGTAACAGATGTAGCAGAAAGATAAAATGTTGACTGTAACTCATTAAAGATTGTTCCAGGTACTCCTACCCTTTGAAAGTAGGAAAAAAAGTAGATACTGTTTATAAGTAAAAAAATAATATTTCTATTTTGTTTATCTGTATCTTCCATAATTAGATTTGCCGGTATCAGTTAGAAGAACCTTCGTATTTTTTCAGTGCCTTTATAAGTGACTCTGCTTCTTTGGGCATTGGAACCCTTCCTTCAAGGAGAATCTCTCTCGCTGTAATATCTTCTATTCCATAGAAGATCTTGTTGGCTTCGTTCTCACACATAATAAGGCCACCTTCTATAGAACCACCTATAAACGCACCTCTTGCTCTTGAATATATAAATAGACCTGTTGCCGGGAGCCCCGCGCCTACTCCTACATCTCTCCCCACAGGTCCTGCAGCAGCAGATATCTCACCGCCTATCTTTACAGGTGACTTTAAAAGAAGTGTAAGCCCTTCCTCATTCATCACCAGAAGTATTGCATCTATTACCTTCCCACCAATCTGCAATCCAAAACTTCCTTCCGCTGTTGCCATAAAAGCAGGTGGACTCCACTCTCCTGTTTCTCTATTTTTTGCCAGTATAATACCATTTCCACCTTTTACACCAACAACAAATCCACCTTTATACTGTTTCAAAAAGATTATCGCATATGCATCTTTAAGAAATTGCTGTGGGATAGAGGAGTCAGGAGAAGACATTATATATCTCAAATTATATTCAGCATTTCTAATTCTCTGGACAAGTGTCTTACGAGAAACCGCAGCATAGGCAAAAATAGATGTAATTATAAATATACAGATTACAATTAATCCAGTCCTTTTCACGATGCCCTCCCTGTTATTTATCTATTATACCTTTTTAACGGAGATTTGGAAAATGTTATAATAAGTGGGGAGATAAAAATGAAAAGTTATAAAAAAGAACTGACATTTAATACGGAAAAACGTATTAAATTTATAAACATTACAGAAGAAGTTCAGAAAGCAGTAGAAGAAAGCGGTGTAAAAGAAGGATTGTGTCTTGTTAATGCAATGCATATAACAGCCAGTGTATTTATAAATGATGATGAAAAAGGACTTCACAGGGATTTTGAGAAGTGGCTTGAAAAACTTGCCCCCTATCAACCGGTCGCGCAGTACCAACACAATGTGTTTGAAGATAACGCTGATGCTCATATGAAGAGACAGATTATGGGACGAGAAGTTGTCATTTCTATAACTGATGGCAAACTTGATTTTGGTCCCTGGGAGCAGGTATTTTATGGAGAATTTGATGGAAGAAGACCAAAACGGGTCTTAATAAAAATTATAGGGGAATAACTGCGATACAATCTATTTCTATTAAAGCACCTTTTGGAAGATCAGAAACTTCAACAGTACTTCTTGCTGGTTTATGCTTGAAGAATGAGGCATAGACAAGGTTCATCTTATCAAAGTCCTTTATATTTTTAAGATATACCGTTGTCTTTACAACATCCTCAATAGAACAGCCCGCCTCTTTCAAAATTGCTATTATATTCTGAATTACCTGCTGTGTCTGAACTGTTATATCACCCTTCACCATCTTATTTGTTGATGGATCAATAGAAATCTGGCCTGAAAGAAACACAAACCTTCCGGCAATAATCCCCTGAGAATAAGGACCTATCGCCCAGGGTGCTTTATCAGTTGATATTGTTCTAAACATTGGGCCACTATCTCCTTAAATTTTTCAAAATCCTTTTCAACCTGTCTCCCTTTGATATCTGTCTTTCCTATAATCATACCTCCTTTTAATTCCACAATATGAGAGAAGTTAGACATTGCCCTGTCTTTCCCCCTTCCACTGCCATATGTTGTGTATAGAAACACTCTTTTATTTTTAAGGTTTACATTTTCAAGAAATGTGCGCATAGCAGGTGTTATATCAAATACCCATACAGGGGAACCTAAAAATACAACATCTGAGTGTTTAATCTCGGGAATATACTCCAATTTGACTTTCTTCTTTGTAAAAGCATCTATACAGTTTTTCAAGAAATTTCCAGTAGAAGGTGATTTTAAGGGATTTATCATAACAGAAAAACCCTCTGCCCTTAAAAATTCTGCCAGAGATTGTGAAAGCAGTTTCGTCCTTCCTGATAAAGAAAAATATACTATGGAAATTTTCACAATCATATGATATAATTCCTCCTTAAAATTTTCAAGTGCAGGTTAATTTTCTATGGAAAAAGAAAACCTTATTTTAAAGTTAATGGAACTGTCGCTGGAAAAAAATGCTTCTGATATTCATCTCCAGACCGGCTCTCATCCTGCTTTAAGAATAAAAGGGGAAATAGTACGGATTGAGGAATTCCCTGTTTTGGATGGGGAACTTATGAAAGAAATAGCATCATTTATCTTAAAAAAAGAGAAAAGGACCACGATACCCTTGAGAAACAGGGAAGTATTGATACATCTTTTGGGGTTCATAATATAGGGAGGTTTCGTATTAATATATTCAAGCAGAGAGGGTCTTTATCTCTTGTTGCGAGACGGATTTCAAATGTTATACCTGACTTTGCATCACTCAACCTCCCACCTGCTGTATCAAAAATTTCTAAGTTTCCAAGCGGTCTTGTTCTTGTTACAGAAGCAACAGGAACAGGAAAATCATCCACTCTCGCTGCTGTGATAAATGACATCAATAAAAATAGAAGTTGCCATATTTTATGCATAGAAGACCCAATAGAATACCTTTATAAAAATGAAAAAGCGATAATTACTCAGAGAGAAATTGGTGTAGATGTAGATTCTTTCAGGGCAGCATTGAAGTATGCGGTAAGACAGGACCCTGATGTAATACTTGTAGGAGAGATAAGAGATAGTGATACAGTAGAATTTGCATTACAGGCAGCA
>JAMWBP010000099.1 GCA_023819365.1 Candidatus Omnitrophota bacterium | reverse complement strand
TGTGATAATGAGGCCTTCCCCTTTCTGGGCAATAAATGAAAGAATTACTCCAGAAGAGACAGCCAGACAGATGGAAGATATGTTAAGTGTTGGGCTTGGTGGTGGTTTTTTTCATTCCAGGGCAGGGCTTATCACTGAGTATATGGGTAAGGATTGGTTTGATGCTATAAGGGCAGTGCTTGAAGTTTATAAAAGAAAAGATGGATATCTGTGGCTTTATGATGAGGATAAGTGGCCCAGTGGCAATGCTGGTGGTTATGTTGCAGCAATCAAAGATGAATACAGGGCAGGATATCTCCGTGCCATATTGCTTTCAAAGGGAGAGGAACTCTCGGAGATAGGTAGTGAAGAGGTTTTGAGATATGGATATAAAATAGTGAAAAGAAACAGGTTGGAACTTGAAAAATTTGGGATATTACATATTGAGGATATTGATAAAGAAGAAGGTGAACGGCTTGTGATTGTGAAAGGATATGCTCCAAAGACCCACTGGTGGAATGGTGAGTCATACTCTAACCTGCTTAATCCGGAAGCAATGCAGGAATTTATCAGATTGACTTATGAAAGATATTATGAACATTTAGGTGAGGAGTTTGGTAAAAGGATACCAGGGATATTTACAGATGAGCCACATATAGTACCACCAGTAAAGTCAGGGATTCCCTGGTATGAAGGTATTCCTGAAAGATATAAAGAGTGGACAGGGAGAGATTTCTGGGCAGACCTTCCATATCTTTACTTTGATGGGACACAGGCAAGGTATATACGACTTCTTATCCATAGGACTTTACTAAAACAATTTATAGAAGCATACAGCAAGCCATTATATGAGTGGTGTGAGAAGCATAATATTGCCTATACAGGTCATTATCTTTGTGAAGATACATTTTCATCTCAGATAAGGGCCAACTGTGGTAGTGTAATGGCTCATTATAAATATCAGCAAATACCCGGTATTGACCACCTTTGCCGACAGATAGACAAAAATATCCCAATACTCCTTACTGCTAAACAGGTTTCTTCCGCAGCAAGACAGTTAGGAAGGAAAAATGTCCTTTCTGAAATTTTTGGTGTTAGCAGACATACAAATACATTTCAGGATTTCAAGTGGCTCGGTGATTTTGACCTCGTGCATGGTATTACTTTCTTCTGCCCTCATCTTTCCTGGTATTCAGGAAAAGGCAGGAGAAAGAGGGACTATCCTCCTGTATGGAACTACCAGCAGACATACTGGAAGGAGTTGCCTGAGCTTAATGACTATTTCACTCGTATAGCAGTTGCACTTACTTCAGGTAAGCCAGATGTGAAAATCCTGCTTCTCCATTCTATTGAGAGTGCAATCGCCGGCAGAAGGATAGGGGTGATATCTAAAAAAACTGGGGAAGATATTCCTGCAGATGATATGGGTGATGCAGAGTTATTTGATACTGCAATGAGGAAAACGCTGGAGATAATTCTCAATACCGGTTATGACTGTGACCTTGGAGATGAGAATTTTATTGAGGACTTTGGAGATGTAAGAGGTAAAAACTTTATTATAGGCAAAATGTCTTATAAAATAGTTATTATACCTCCCTCTTGCACCTGGAGAGAAAAGACAGCTTCTCTTCTTGAAAGGTTTATTGAAAATGGTGGGGTTGTAATTATTCTTGGTAAACCACCTGAAGAGATAGATGGGATTGAAAATAAGGAAAGGTGGCAAAAGATTTTACTGAGGAGGAATGTGTATCCTTTACCAAACTCTGTAGAGGCAATCCAGAATATCATATCTTCTTTACACCCTTCTACCTATAAACTCCAGGGTATCTATGGTGAATATTATACAAAGACATATATACAGCACAGAATAGATGGAAAAGAAGAGATATTCTTTATAGTTAACTCTGACAGAGAGAATGAGAGGGAGTATATACTTAAAATTGAAAATGCAAGGAAAAGAAGATTGCTTAAATACCCTGTAAATGGGGAAACTTACCTTGCCAATACAAAAAAAGAAAAGGACGCTCTGGTATACCAATTCTCTCTTCCTCCTGCTGGTTCTATATTGCTTACACTTTCATCTTTTTCAGGGAATCTCAAAAGAGAGAAGAAACTTCCTGACTTGAATCACGCGGATATCATCCATATCCCTTCTACTTTTGAATTTGAAAGAAAGGATGATAATATCCTTGTTCTTGACAGGATAAGTGTTTCATATGATGGTATAAATTTTGAAAAAGAGGCACCTGACTGGCGTGTAAGAAAAAACATAGCAGAACATTTTGGAATAAAAGATGCACTTGCCTGGCAGCCGTGGGTATCTATAAAAAAAGGAATATTTGAAGGAAAGGGTGGAGATATTGTTTTAAGATACAAATTTATAAGCGATTTAGAAAGACCCAATGCCTATCTTGTAATTGAGGATATGCAAAAGGGGAGGGTGTTTGTTAACGGCAAAGAGGTTTATTTAGATGAGAAAAATCTTTCCTGGCACTGGGACAGAAGTTTTAAAAAAATCAGGATAACAGAATATGTTAAAAAGGGTGAGAATACAGTGGACTTCAAAGTGAAATATGATTTCCTTACAGAAGTTGAACCTGCTTATATTGTGGGTGACTTTGGAGTTGAAGTTATAAATCCCCATCAAGGAAAGATTATAAAGGAGAAAAAAACTCTCAGGGGTGGTTCATGGGTCAACCAGGGCTATCCTTTTTACAGCGGCAAGATGGTTTATAAATCAACTTTTAATCTTACGGCTAAAAGAAAAAAAGTATTTATTAGGATAGTAAAGCCATCAGGTACACTTTTCAAAATAAAGGTTAATGGGAAAAAGGCAGGAAATATTCTCTGGTCTCCTTACATACTTGAAATAACACGATTTGTGAAAAAAGGAGGAAATAGTATATCAGTAGAAGTGGTCTCTTCTCTTCAAAACTCCTGGGGTCCACTTCATGAAAATGATGGAGATGATAATATGTGGTGTGGTCCCGAGGCCTTTGAAGATGAGAACTTTATCCGTGAGGAGTTATCTCTTTTTAACTACGGTATAGAGAAGATACAGATATTAATAGTTTAACGAAGAAGATACTTGTTAAGGTTTTTTTGAGAGATAGGGTCCATTCCTGAAAAGTAAATTCCATATCTAAATATATTGTGAGACGATGTGGAATTTTTTATAAAGAAAGATGCTTTGAATTCAAGTTTTGTTTGGCGATAAAGAAAAGTACATTCTATATTATACATTCTATTTTTTTCTAATTCCTCAGTTGTCTCTATTCTTGCCCCAGACAGAGAAATATCTAAAATTACACATTTAATACTGTGCTTAAATATTCCACCATGTGTATATACAATTGCTGGTAAGCCAGGTATTTCTTTTCTTATTTCATGTCGTTTATTTATCCCTATATCTGTCTCTAGCAATATAAGTACTTTTGAGTGAGATTGAAAGAATACCTTACCTGCACCAAAGTATTTGTTACTTCTGTACTCAAAGAACACTTCACCCCTTTTCCCTGTAGAAGATGATGGAATAATTGCGTCTGGTTTCAACTTAAATAAAATTCTATCTCTGTTTTTTATCTCTTCAATTTCTCCTTCTACAATGCTGTTATCTATAGATAAAAATGCATTTTTTATTTCTTCTACCTTTATATCCATATTAAAATTGTACTACTTGTAAAGAGAAAAAGCAAGAGAACCCATTGCTTCATCTATGAAAAGACATGTCAACCCTCTTTTTCTCTTTTCTTTTTTTCAACTCAGATTTTTATCAAAAAGCTTTTATTCCATCCATCTATTCGTGCTTATCAGCACACGATGTTACATCTGATCTTAAGGTATCCCAATCATTAAAAAGGTCTCTTATGGACCATCTCTATGTAAGGGCTTACCTGAAAAAATCTTTTCCTTTCTCTTATCTTATAAACTTGTTTATTTTTCCCTTTCTTTATTATATCTTCAACCGCTTCTATCAATACCCACTTTATATATCTATTACTATCCCTCTTTAAATGCCCATATACACCGTCTTATCTGTCTGCCTGGTTGTCGGTGCTAATCCTACATAAGAACAGAGTTTCTTGGCTGAACAGAACCTACTTATATCTCCTATCTCTGATAAAATAAATACCCCGGAAAAATATGAGATACCTGGAATTGTTATTAATAATTTCGCATCTTCATCTTCCTTTATTATCTCTTTTATCTTTTCCTCTCTTTCTTGTTTTATTGGGATAGATTGATTTTATATCAATCTAATCCCTGAGGGTATCCTTTTCATAATATCATTAAAAAATCTATATAAAAATATCCATCTCCTAAGAAGGAATTAATAGGACGTCACAAAATTAAGGATTTTGTTCATTGACAATTTTATAGAGGGAAGGGAGGAAACTTTTCACATACCTTATTTTATCTCTATGTCCTGTTTTACAGGCAG
>JAMWBP010000098.1 GCA_023819365.1 Candidatus Omnitrophota bacterium | reverse complement strand
CCATATATGGAGGTACTCATTGTGAACCTGCGTTGTTACAGGAGTCGATTCCACCTGTAAAAAATACTCTCTTATTCTGTAATATGGATAAAAAAATGGGAAGTTTCCCAGTCCCCATCCAGTAATAGGCTTTAACTTTATCATTTTAAAAGCACCTCTCCATATATACCATCTTATATTTGTAATCAGCCATTGATAGAATCGTTGTGATAAAAAAACAGCCGTTATAAAAATTACTATATAACCTGAATATCTTTTTATATCCTTTCTCTTATAACTTAAAAAGATTAAAGTGGATACACTAAAAACAGAAGCAATAATGGCTGCCCTTGATTTTGTTGCAAGGATACTTAAAAAAAATAAAATGGCACAGGTAAGTAGTAAATTTCGTCCAATTTTTTTATTACCACCGGCAAGATACAATGCACAGGCAACAGGAAAAATCATCAATATATGGCCTGCAAAAAAGTTGGGATTCCCAAAAGTTGAAACTACATATCTTCTCGGTCCTATAAAATTCCCCAGTGCAATTACAGAGGCGATAAAACCAGAAGATAACCATAAGTAAATATCGCCTCTTTCCAGTTTTATGTTAATGGCAACAAGAAAAATTAAAAAATAAAGGATATAATTTTCTAACGACTGTGCTGCACCATATCCAAATGGAGCGATGAAGCAAGACACAAGGAGCCAGATTAAAAAACCAGAAAATATAATAAAAACCCGGTTCTCTATATTAAATTCTTTTTTTTCTATAACAAAAATAGTAGAAATAAGAATGCACAATAGATAACCTGTAATGTTTTTTATTGTTGTATAATCATATGCGGGCTTAAAAAGTATAAGTGGTCCGATAAAGAGAAAAATAAATAGTGCTACTGATTTATAAATTTTAAATCTATCAAACGTTTTTGTTTTTTTCTGTCTTTTCATACACTCCTTTCAAAATGCATTCCTTATAGCACCTGGAGAAAGCAGTATTATTGCTATATCTAACCATATATTCCAGTTTTCAATATAATACAGGTCATACTGAAACCTTTCTTCCGGCTCAATGTGCCCTCCTCTAAGTCCCTGAATCTGCGCCCATCCCGTAAGTCCCGGCTTTACTCTTAAACGTAAATTAAAATAGTCCTGTTCAATCATAAATCTGTCTTCTGTTGATATCGGACGAGGGCCAACAAGAGACATATCACCATCAAGAATATTAAATATCTGAGGGAGTTCATCAATATTATACCTTCTCAATATCCTCCCTATCTTAGTAATACGAGTATCATCTGGACTTGTAAAAGGAATGTTCATCTCCGGTACACTTTTCATTGTTCTAAATTTGTATATCCTGAAATGCCTACCTTTATACCCCATCCTTTTCTGCCGGAAAAAAATAGGTCCTTTGGAATCCGCAAGAATAATAAGACAAAATAGAGGTAGAATCATACAAAAAATAAGGAAAAGTATACCTCCTATTGTTATATCAATGACTCTTTTTAATACCCTGCCGGGAAATTTTTCAACAGATACTCTTCCTGTAACAATCAGTGGAAGACCATCTATATCATCCATCATTCCAGAGTGAAAAAACTGGTATATTTCGGGGACAAGATAAAGATGGATTTTTTCCTTCTCTGCTATTCTGGAAAGTTTAAGATTTTCTGAGTAATTTTTAGGAGTAGCAATAATAAATGAATATCTATACTTATTCAGCATATCCTCTATTAAACCATCTATAAGTTCTGGCAAAACATCTATTTTTATAGAAGGATATCTGAGATTGAGCCGCTTTATCAAAGAATTTATCTGCTTTCCCTGTCCAATGAGAAGAATTTTCTTTTCTAAATTACTTTCTATCTTTGCAGAAATATAATGAGAAATCCATAAGAAGACAAAGGAAAAAAGTACTGCAAATCCTACAGCCAGACGTGAATATGCAAATCCCCTATAGAAGAATGTTCCTGCTGTAAGTACTATTACCATCCAGAAAGTGGACTGGATAAGTAGTGCAAATTCTTTGATAAAATTTGGAAATAATCTATCTGTATATATACCAAAAGATACAAGAACTATAAGATATATAATAATTGCAAATAGGGTGATATTAAGATAAAAATGTATGGAAGGTATCCCTTTATATACAAAAAGCCCTGAATAAAACCTGAAATAATAGCCAAGTAAAAAGGACATAAAAATAATAATCCCATCAATAAATACCAGAATTTTTCTATTTCCCATATTTCAGCCATGTAAAAATCTTCTCATATCCATCCACAACATCTTCCCATCTGTATAAATTCAATGCCCTTTCTTTTGCTCTCTGCCTCAAGGAATTTAGAATATTTTTGTTTTCAAGCAATAATTCAATATTCTTTTTAAGTTCTGCCACATCCTTAAAATATAACCCTGCATCTCCTAAAACTTCTCTGTTAAAAGGAACATCAAAAGCAATAATACAGTTGCCACTACCCATTGCTTTAAGCAGGGCAGGATTTGTTCCTCCCACCTCATTTCCATGTATATATCCATAGGCGTTGGCATGGAGTTCTTCTATGTGTTCCGGGGTATATACCGGACCCAGAAATTTTATTCTTTTGTCTCTGACCGCTCTCAATTTCTTCACATATAAACTTTTCCAGTTAGCACCACCTGCAATAACGAGAAGTTTATCTGTTCTTATCTGCTGGAATGCCTCTACCGCCATATCCTGATGGTTTTCCGGCTCAAGGCGACTACCTATGAAAAAATATCCATCTGGTTGTAATCCATACTTCTTAAGTATTACAGGGTTTTTACTTTCAATATGGGGTGCCCCATAAGGTATATAGACACTTTCCCTATTGTACTTTTTAAGATAATAATCTTTTATTGCCTTTGCATCAGAGACCACAACATCAGCAATAATAGAGGAAAAAAACTCGGCAAATTTATAATACATCTTCGCTATCTTACCCCACTTTGCCCTTTTCCACTCAAGACCATCTACATTTATTATAACTTTTTTTCCAAAAAACTTTGGAATCACAGCAAGAGGACTATTAGCAGAGTTAAAAATAAGAATTATATCAGGGTCCCAGATAAGAACACGCAATACACTGAAGAAAGTATGAGAAAATGTATCTGTTATCTTACAGGGGATACTGAAAGGATAGCATAGTTCCACACCCTTATACAACTTATACCTCTCAGGATAAAGATATCTTCTGGATGAGACAAGAACCCTGTACCCTTTTTTAACAAGTCCTGTACTCAATTCCTCTGCACAGGTCTCAAATCCACCATACCTTGCAGGCACCCCCCTTGTCCCCACTATCGCTATTTTCATATTTTTTTATTATATACCCCAATTGTGTAAAAATAAAAATTAAAGGAGAACTTTATCATAAACTTTAATTGTTTCCTCCGCAGTACGTCTCCACGAAAACTTTTGAGATTGTTTCAATCCTGCTGTCTTTAATCTCGCTCTTAAATCAATGTCTGTAAGTACAATGTGTATTGCTTTTGCTATTGCATCTATATCATAAGGGTCAATAAGAATACAAGCATTACCTGCAATTTCCGGTAAAGAAGAGATATTAGAAGTTATAACAGGGCACCCACACGCCATTGCTTCAAGGACAGGTAAGCCAAATCCTTCATAAAGGGAAGGATAGACAAACACTTCAGCACAGTTATAAAGATATACAAGGTCTTGTTCAGGCACATAATCTGTCAGGACTATTCTCTCTATAAAATTAGAATTTCTTATCTCATCAAATATCTCATTATAAAGCCATAACTTTTTGCCAACGATTACCAGTTTATAAGGAAACCTTTCATTGTTTTTCACAAGAAAGACAAATGCTTTTATCAACCTACAGAGATTTTTTCTTGGTTGAAGGTTAGAGACAGAAAGAATGTAGGGTTTTGTTATACCATACTTTTTAAGAACCTTTTCATTTTTTTCAATACTGACAGGTCTGAAATTTTCTGAAACTCCGTTATAGACCACATCAACCTTGTCATTCTCTATCTGATAAAAATTTATTATTTCTTTTTTTGAAAATTCAGAAACAGTAATAATTTTCTTTGCTTTTCTTACACTATAAAGGAGAGATATTCTTAATCTCCAGTAGATGTCCTTCGGGAAAAACTCTGGGTATCTAAGGAAGGATACATCATGCAAAGTAATAATTCCGGGACAATGACTGATAAGTGGCAAATGATACTGAGTATGAAGTAAATCTAATTTTTCAGTATAGGTCTTAATAGGAATATCCCTTAAAAATCTCAAATATGCTAGGCGGGGGATACGAACAATTGAAAAATGCTCATTATCAAGTAAAAATTCTGGAACAGGGACATTCTCTGAAAGAAAAACAATATAATTAAAATATGGATGCTTAATAGAAAAAAGCCCTCTAAGTAATCCAAGAGCATATGTTTCATTCCCCCCCTGTTTCAAACCAATTGCGTGTGCATCTATTCCG
>JAMWBP010000097.1 GCA_023819365.1 Candidatus Omnitrophota bacterium | reverse complement strand
CCAATTTCTATGGCTGCTTTTATCTGGGCAATTTTAGCAATACCTAATCCCTTTCTTTTAAGTTCAGTAAAACTTTTTGAGTCAATATTTCTGAAAGTTCCAAATTCATTTATTAATTCCCTTGCCGTATCCACAGCACTTTTACCACTTGAACCAACCCGTAAAAGGATTGCCAAAAGTTCTGTATCTGTAAGTTTATCAGCACCAAATTTTATGAGTCGTTCTCGTGGTCTCTCATCTTCAGGCCAGTTATAAATTGCCTTGAGATATTTCTTTTCTTTACCCATAAATTATTTTCCCTTGCCTTTTCTCTTTGAGGAAGGCTTTATATTCTCTGTTACCCTTTCTAATGATTCCTCGCTTATCCACTTGCCTATTACATCCTTTTTAAACCGCCACTGACCAGCGATTTTTAGGGAAGGGATAAGTCCTGTGCGGGGCAAGTTTATAGACTGTGCGTTCATCCATCTGTAAATATTCAGCGACCTGTTTAACCGTCATTATCTCTTTTTCTTCCGTAAGGGAAATCCTTTTCTTACAAAACAATTTTTCATAAAATCTGACTATAATATACAAAAAAAATACAATGGTTGTCAATAGAACGCACGGATAGGGTACATAGGTAACACTTTTCCATTCAATTTTTTACTCCTATTTTCCTCCAATTTCTTGTTCAAAAATTCTATAGGTGTCTCATATCCTAATGACTGGTGTGGACGACGAAAATTATACTCTATTAACCATTCTGTTAAAAGCTCATTAAAAAGTTTTTCTGCTATGTAATTGCCCATCTGTAAAAACTCTTCTTCTATTGTTCTGTTGTATCTAACTGGAAGGATAACCCTTCTATCTCTTTATTCCTTAACTCAGTTATCCTTTTCTTGGTCTCTTAACTTCTCATTCTTTACCGGACTATAATATAAACGGGATTAATATAAAAGTTGTGTATAGATAATATTGAAAAAGAATTAAATAAAAAGAAAAAAGTGGGGAGACATGAAAAACAAGGAAATAATGGAAGAGATGGTGAAAGAAGCAATTAAAGAGAAGGTTGCTGAAATCTTAGGTAATTGGAAGGAGTTGAAAAATTTTGTTGGCAAAAGTATCAAGGAGATTTTAGAGGCACTGGTTAATGAGTTAATGCTTGACAAACGAAAGATATTTAACCAGCAAAATGGCGATGTAGGGAATGGGTTTTATCTACGAGGTCTCCAAACTGCATTAGGAAAATTAAACCTTGAAGTTCCAAGAACAGAATCTACAACTTTAAACCCTCATTTCTTCCACCGCCCTACAAAAGAACCGATGAGACCTATGACCAACTACTTATTGCTTTAGTCCAAACTGGCTACTCACCTAAAGAGATAGAGACCATTACCCAGGACTTGAAAGACCGCTATTACGATTTTGTCCAGAAACAATTGCCAGAAGATGCCTTTGCTACATAGATGCTTATTCTACCGAGATGAAGGATAAACAACAAGGCAAGGTAAAAACTGCCACTATCTACACTATAATTGGCATTACATTGAATTGGAAAAAGACTTTGTTTTTATGTTGAGATAGGGAATGAGAGAAAGCAAACTTGGTTAAGAATTTTCAACGACATTATCAGTCGTGGCTTGTGCAGAATATCTCTGATTATCTCGGATGATTTTCCTGGTTTAAAAGAAGCAATAAACCAACTTTTCCCCAAAACTGACCGCCAAATCTGCTTAAACTACTTTAAAAGAAATATCACTGGTAATATGTCTATAGAGGATGCTAAAGATTTCAAAGACCGTTTTGAGCGACTTAAAACTTCAACTTCTTACTTAGAAGCACTAAGGACTTTGAGCAATTGATTTTAGATTATAAAGAGAGATACAAGTCATTTATGGCTTGTGTTTGGCTTAACCGGTATGTTAACAAATGAACTTAAATAACTTATACACAACTTTCTGGTGAACTGCCTGGTTGTGCCTCTCTCGGACAATGATTAGGTCTTCTACACACTTATAATATGTTTTCCTTGAAATACCAAAATATCTGTATATCTTTGCTACATCCCCTGTTATTTCCTTTACATTGATAAAACAACCCAGTCGCATCTTAATCTGCCTTTCTCTATCTGTTATATCATCCTTCCTCTAATAAATAAAAAATTAACTATGAAGTTATATTTAATCTATCCATACATTCTTCTTTACTTTACAATCAACGAATCTTTTGTCTATTATGCCAAGTGAAATAAACTACAGGGAGGGAAGAATGGAAACTATTTTTTTTGCTATATCCTCTTTTTCTATCATTTTAAATTCTTCGGCTCGCCCTTCTTTGGATATGAAAATTGCATTTGATACCTTCCCTTTACCAAAAAAGTCAGGGGTATTTGCTACAATTAAGTCAAGTTTCTTTTCTTTTAATTTTTTCTTTGCGTTTTTTATAATATCCTCTGTCTCAAGGGCAAAACCGATTACCTTCTGGGAAGGCATTTTTATCTTTCCCACTTCCTTTAATATATCAGGGTTTGGAATAAGTTTAAGTTTCCATTCTTTTTTCCTTTTAATTTTTTCTTTTGCTCTCTTTGCAGGTCTCCAGTCACTTATAGCAGCAGACATAATAAGAACTTCACTTTCAGGGAAGTACTTTAAGACCGCTTTCTTCATCTCATCTGCTGTCTCAATTCTGATATATTTAACCCCTTGTGGAACTTCAAGAGATGTAGGACCACTTATAAGGGTAACATCATAGCCATTTTTTATACACTCTTCTGCTATAAGATACCCCATCCTGCCTGTAGAGGGATTGCTTATAAACCTTACAGGGTCAAGATATTCCCTTGTTGGTCCTGCTGTGATAAGAACTTTCATTGTTGATTTTTTGCAAGGTATTCAAGTTCTGCATCTATAAAGTTGTCTATCTCACCATCCATAACTGCCTGGATATTTCCTGTCTCAAAACCGGTCCTATGGTCCTTTACAAGTGTATAAGGACAGAAAACATAAGACCTTATCTGACTGCCCCACTCTATCTTCTTCTGTTTTCCACGCATCTCTGCTTCTGCTTTTTCCTGTTCCTCAAGTTGTTTCTGGTATAAACGGCTTTTAAGTAGTTTCATAGCAAGTTCTCTATTCTTAAACTGACTCCGTTCTGTCTGACACTGAACAACAATACCTGTGGGAATATGTTTCAAACGGACAGCAGTAGAGACCTTATTAACATTCTGTCCTCCCGGTCCACCTGACCTGAATGTCTCCATCTCTATATCTTCATCTTTTATTTCAATGTTTATATCCCTAGAAACCTCAGGTAATACAGTAACAGCAGCAAAACTTGTATGCCTTCTTTTATTGGCATCAAATGGTGATATTCTCACAAGTCGGTGGACACCACTCTCGCCTTTTAAATACCCATAGGCATATGGACCTGAAATAATAGCAGTAAGGTGCTTTATCCCTGCTTCTTCACCGGGCAGGAAATCCACCACTTCCACATCAAACCCTTTCTTTGAAGCCCATCTTGTATATAGACGCCAGAGCATACTTACCCAATCACATGCCTCAGTCCCACCTGCGCCTGCGTGAAGTTCTATTATTGCATTTTTCGTATCTTCCTCTGAGTTCCATATTAGTTGCTTTTTGATCTCGGATATCTTCTGCTCTATCTCCTCAATATTCTTTATCCCTTCCTTTTCTATCTCTTCATCATTCTCCTGTGAAAGTAATTCTATAACTGTCATAAGTTCATCAAGTTTCCCATCTATCTCCTTTACAGCAGAAATTTTGTCATTTAAAATATTCCATCTGTCCATCTTTTCTTTTTCATTTCTCGGGTCCCAGAATCCCTTCTTTGCCCTTTCTTCATTAAGAGATAAAAATTCCTTGTGAAGAGATGGAATATCAAAATTTCTTTTCATCTCCTCCCATCTTTCCTTTATTTCTCTATACTTTTCCTTCATCTGGTTTATCTCTATACCCATCTATCACCCTCCAGACCGCCTCCATAAGTTCTTTTACCCCCTGTCCTGTAAGTGCTGAAACAAAATACACATCTTTAAGTGTCTCCTTAAAAACCCTGATATTTTCCTTTGATGCCTCAAGGTCTATCTTATTGCCTGCAATAATCTCCGGTTTTTCGTATAACTTTTTGCTATATTTCTCAAGTTCCTTTCTTATATTATAATACCTTTTCAGTGCATCTGGAACTGAAAGGTCAACAAGGTGTATCAAAACCTTTGTCCTTTCTATATGCCTTAAAAACTTATGTCCAAGTCCTTTACCTTCTGACGCACCTTCTATAAGCCCGGGGATATCTGCTATAACAAAACTCCTTAAATCACCTAAGTCCACAACACCAAGGTTAGGAGAAAGTGTTGTAAATGGATAG
The DNA here is from genome assembly GCA_023819365.1 of Candidatus Omnitrophota bacterium. Taxonomy (GTDB): domain Bacteria; phylum Ratteibacteria; class UBA8468; order B48-G9; family JAFGKM01; genus JAAYXZ01. The sequence continues at coordinate 97 of JAMWBP010000097.1, read as the reverse complement.
TCCGCTATCTTCGGTCTTGCAGATGAAACCTTTGATATAAGTGTTGACTTACCACTGTTGGGATATCCTACAAGTCCTGCATCGGCAAGGAGTTTAA
>JAMWBP010000096.1 GCA_023819365.1 Candidatus Omnitrophota bacterium | reverse complement strand
AGGTAGATATCCATTAGTAGAACGTTTTTTCAACAAGCCATATGAAAGAAAGAGAGTTATTGTATACATCCACGTAGATACAGCTGACTAATTTCTGAACTTTCCCCAGTTTTGATATGCCCTCACAAAACTTTCCTGCACGATATCCATAGCATCCTGCCTGTTATTTACCATTCTAAATGCCACGCTATACAATCTACTTGCATAGTCCTTATAAAACTCTTCAAATAATCTCTTTTTTCCATCCGGCATACTTTTTCCGTTCTTCTTTTATTGAGACATCCTTTCTTGATAAAAGGTTTAGTTTATGGTATTATCATACCACTTTCAATAAAATCTTAAAAGGAGAAGGAGACAATGGCAAAGAGAAAAAAAACCGTGTTAAAAAGGCAGAGACAGGAGAAGAAAAAAAGGCAGTATAATAAAAAAATTAAAGACAGTATAAAAAAATTAGTTAAGGATGTAAAAAAAGCCGTTTTAGACCAGAAACCAGAAGTAGATAATATGCTAAAAAAGGCATACAGGATGATTGATAAGGCAGCTGCTAAAGGAGTGATACACAAAAATACTGCTGCAAGAAAAAAGAGCAGATTGACCCATTTTGTGAATAAATACGGAAAACAGATAGGCATAGAGAAGAAATAACTTCCTGAAAGTCAGGGAAGTAGAGAAAACAGAAAGATGTCAAATTCCTCTTTATCTATTCTGCCTATCTTTATATAAAAATCAAGATGGTAAAGTTTCTGATATGCTTTGAGAATTTTTTTATCCACGTTCTTCTGGTTTTTTATGATATTTCTTATATATATAAAAGATGCGTTAATCACTGCAGGAAAATCAATCGGATTATTTTTCATATACTCTTTCAGAAGAGATATTACCCTCTTCTTATCTTTCTGGCTTCTCATACGAAATATGGCAGGATAAAGTTCTAATGGCCCTTCTTGCTTTACATCCACATCAACATAATCAGCAAGCACATCTTTTATTTCCTTACCGCTAAGAATGAATAATATATCACTTTCTGGATTTTCAAAAAACTTCTTTAATAATTTACAATCCTCATTGTTTATCTTCTCACAGTTTTTTACATAAATGAGTTTTTTATTTGAAAAAAGAGGTAAAAAATCCGTTTCATCAAGGAGGGCCTTTATGGATACCTCATCTGCAAAGACAGTTTTTACTTCAACTTTTTCTATTCCATATTTTTCTATAAGTGATTGTTTTACTGCTTCTGCCTTTTCTTTGTCTCCAAGTATTATATGGTGGTCCATTTTATCTTTTTTCAATAATATGAAAATAAATCTTCAATGCTAATTTTTTTGAGATATCCATAAGGATACTCTCTTCTTCATACTCTTTCCCCAGTGACGTTGAAATGTTATCTACAATAGTGTCAGTAAATATGATCTTCGGACCTTCAAATAGTTGTATCTCTGTCTCTACCAGAAACTTTGCAATAACTATCTCCCTTGACTTCTCACCTGAAAAAAATAGAGGCACCCTTTTCCACTTTTTAATATTAACCTTTAATCCATAGTCAGCATCAGATAAGTTTTTAACAAGTTGATACTCAGGATATTCAATAAAGACACCTCTTAATGCATCGGTAAGATAAACATCAACAAGTGGCTGTAAAGAATGATTTGTCACAGGATAGATAAATATCTTTGTTTTATCAGTGGAGAGGAATTTATAGCCACATCCACACAGAAGAAATGTTATACTAATTATTGCTACGCAGTTTTTTAGAGGCATCTTTACCATAACTTGTTTCCGGGTAATTTTCAGCAAGTATCTTGTAATAGTATCTTGCTGAATTTGATTTCCCTGACCTTTCATAAAAAGAGGCAATATCAAAATACTTCTTTGCTTCATTCTCCATAATTCTATTTCTAATCTTTATAACCTCGTCTCTATATCTACTTTCTTTGTAAAGGATAAGAAATGTTTCTATACGTTTTTTTACTACTGCATACTGTTTTATATCAGTTGAGACATCTGGAATTGAAAGAAACTCTGTTTTTATAAGGTAAAAATATGCCTCTTCAAGGATAGGTGGACTGGTGTATTTCATTGTTATATCAGAAAATACATCTTTTGCTTTTTTGTACTGTTTTGTTTCAATGTAGAACTTCCCTAACTCTATCGCCCTTTTTGCTGAATCTTCTGCATATGGATGGTTTTCTATCACAGTAGCAAGCATCTCTCCTCTTTCCTCTTTTTTCCGTTCTTTGAAAAATAACCAGCCAGAGCCCTTTTTAATCTCTTCCTCAGCTATCTTTGCCTGTCTTTCTATTGCCTCAATAAGAAATTGAGATGCAGGATATCTATCCACAATTTTTTGATAATAATCAAATGCTTTTTTGTTATCCCCTTTTGCCTGATACATCTCACCAAGGATAAAACAGGAAGACGGAGCATATTCTGAATTAGAATAGTGTTTCAAAAGTTTCTCATGCTCCAATATTGCACCCTCTATTTTTCCACCTTTTCTTAACTGTTCTGCCCATTCAAACTGTTCTTTTGGTGTATCCTTTACCGCATACTTCGGATTTATCCACTTACCTGTTTTTGGTGTCCATTCCCAATATGAGAAGCAGTGTAAACAAAAAAGCAGAAATATAAAAATTATTACCTTATATTTCATCATTTCCTCTCTTATTATATTATTATATCATATCAATACAACTTTTAATAATATTTACATTTTATCCCTTTAAGTTTTATAATATAATACAATTTAAGCACATAAGGAGGGAAGATATGGAACTTAGAGAAAATAGCAAATATGCATTGCTGGTTCCTACAAGTATGGGTGTGAGAATTACCCCTGTCAATAATCAACCAGTACATTGCAGCAATACCTTTATAATGCAGGCAACGAGTGCTGAATCAAATGTGGCAAGTATAAGTTCATATCTCGGAATGCCTGTAAAGGTTCTCACTGCGTTTGTCAAAGGAAGTCCAATCGCAAGATTTATAAAGGAGAACCTGAAAAGCAGGGGAATTGATATAGAGGCAAAGGAGGTTTCACAGGGTGGTCCATGGGGCTACAGGCATCAGTTTAATATAGCAGATACTGGGTATGGTGCACGTGGACCAAGAGTATGGAACGACAGAGCAGGAGAGGTAGGAAGGACACTAAAACCAAATGACTTTGATTTAGAAAGGATATTTGGAGATGAAGGTGTTAAAATTGTCCATATGTCAGGGCTTTTTGCTGCTCTTTCACCTGAAACAGGAAACTTCTGCCTTGAACTTTCAAGGGTTGCAAAAAAATATGGAACCCATATATCATTTGATTTAAACTACAGGGCTTCCTTCTGGAAAGACAGAGAAAAGGAACTCCATAATATATTCACAGAAATCGCAGGTGTTAGTGATATACTTGTTGGAAATGAAGAGGACTTTCAGTTGTGCCTTGGTATTCAAGGACCCCCTCCAGGAGGTAAAAATCTTAAGGCACAGATAGATAGTTTTAAGGAGATGATATCCCGTGTAAAGAAAAGTTTCCCGGATACAGAAGTCCATGCAACCACACTCAGAGAGGTTGTAAGTGCTCAAAAACATCTCTGGGGAGCGATTATGTCTGTTGGTTCTGAATGGTATGTTGTTGAACCAAGAGAGATAGGTGTGCTTGACAGGATTGGTGGAGGAGATGCTTTTGTTGGCGGGATGTTATATAGCATCCTCAAGGGCTGGGAACCAGAAAAATGGATACAGTTTGGATGGGCGTGTGGTGCAATGGTTGTTACGCTATTAACCGACTACGGACAGCCACTTGATGAAGAAGAAATCTGGAGTATTTGGGAAGGTAATGCCAGAGTTAAAAGATAAACAAGGTTAAAAAGACAGTAGAAAGTTTTGTGAATCTATAAGCGGTTGATTTCATCTCTGGTGAAGGTAGGGAGTTGGCATATTGTACCATTTTTTATATACCAGACACCTTGTCTGTCTATTACCTTCCCTATAATTTCAATCTTTATCTTTCTCTTTCTACAAAAAGTCAGAAGTTTATTCTCTTCTTTTTCTCCTATAATCCCTATAATACACCCGGATGATATTATCCCTAACGGGTCAAGATTAAAAATTTTACAGAACTTTACAATAGGGGGATAGAACTTCAGTTTTTCAAGATAGATTAAAAGCCCGATATTATTTGCCTCAGACATCTCACAGAGAGCGGTTGAGATTCCTCCCTCTGTCGGGTCATGCATATACTTTATATCAAAACTCTTCCACAGCATCTTTGCTTCACTAAATACACTTATCCCTGGAAAAAAGGTTGCATTCTTGACCATTTCAATGTATCTCGGAGAAAAACTCTTTTTAAGTTGGCAATATCTCTCCCTTGCTATAATAGATGCTCCTTCTATCCCTATCTCTTTAACAAGGAAGATTTTGTCACCTGCCTTTATCCTCTGTTTTTTTAATTTTTTTATCCTTTCTCCTATAAGAAATCCGACAGAT
>JAMWBP010000095.1 GCA_023819365.1 Candidatus Omnitrophota bacterium | reverse complement strand
TCTTCCTCAGAAGCGGTTTTTGCTACTTTTTCTTTCTGGATAACAGTACCTTTCTTCCCTAATATCAACGAGAAATCCCCTTTTCTTACTTCTAAATATTCCAGTCCATATTCTTTCATAAAATCAGCATACGGTTTTAATTCTTCTGGTTTCATCCTGTCTCCTTTAGACGCGGGTGATATATTCACCTGTCCTTGTATCAACTCGTACAGTATCGCCAACTTCAACAAAAAGGGGTGTCTGTATGGTAAGCCCTGTCTCTACTTTTACCTTCTTTTTCCCACCCTGTACAGTATCACCTTTATGTCCTGGTTCTGCCTCAATTACTTTAAGGTCAACTGTAATAGGCAGTCTTACATCAATGACTTTACCTTCATAAAACAGACCTGTTACTTCAAGGTTTTCTTTAAGAAAGCCCTTCTCTTCTTCAAGGATTTCTTCCGGGATTACGAACTGTTCATAGGTACTATTATCCATAAAGTGGTAGCCGTCAGCATCCCTGTAAAGATATACAAGAGGCATTTCATCCATATATACCGGGTTCACCTCAATATCAGACCTGAATGTATCCTGTAAGACCTTTCCTGTCCTTATATCTTTTGCTTTAAGACGGACAAGTCCTCGTCTCTGTTGCTGGTGTGTATGCTCTGCAATAAGTGTTATGTATATATTCCCTTCATACTCAAACACATTACCTTCTCTCAGTTCTATCATCTTCATATGCCTAACCTCCTGTATCTCTATTTTATCCTGATAGTCCCTTAAAATCAAGAAAGTTAAGGAATTCTTCCCCTTTAGTCCCTTTTTGGAATTAATGCCCTAAAATCTACTTTGCCTTTTTATGGTTTTGTATTATAATAATTACCTCTGGAAGTTTCTGGGCCGCTAGCTCATCTGGCAGAGCACCGCCCTTTTAAGGCGGGCGTGGCAGGTTCGAGTCCTGCGCGGCCTACTATTTTCATCTTATACTTTCTTTTTCTTCCCAATTTGGAGAGGGGGATAGGGGATTTCTGTAGAGGTGCTATTTATGGCACGAATTGTGTAATGAATTACTCTGTTATTGCTGCTCCGTATGCAACTACAAACTGTGGTTCAGGTAGCACAATAATATCTTGTGAGATGGTTTTTTCAAGATAGGACTTTAAAGCAGGAATTTTTGCACCACCACCGCAGAAGAATATCCTGTCAGTATGACGGAACTGTCTTATCATTGTAGCAATTCTTGAGGCAATGGAATTAAAGAGCCCAGCGGCTATATCTTCCCTTGGTGTTGATGATGTAATAAGTGAGATTACTTCACTTTCAGCAAACACACTACAGGTTGAGTTAATCTTTACTGGATTTTTAGAAGACATTGCAAGTGATGAGAAACCATCCATATCTGTTTCAAGGACATCAGCCATAATCTCAAGGAATCTTCCAGTCCCTGCAGCACACTTATCGTTCATAAGGAAGTCAACTACCTCTCCTTTATCACCTACTTCAACCACCTTTGTATCCTGTCCACCTACATCCACAATAAGACACCTCTTTTTCTCGTTCAGGATATACCCGCCTTTTGCTACTGCTGATATTTCTGTAATAAATCTATTTGCTTTCTTAAACTGTCTTCTTCCATATCCAGTAGATATAACCTCCTGTATCTCTTCCTCCTTTATTCCTGCCTCTTTTATCGCCTTTTGAAGAACATTATCAGCGACCATTTCTGTATTTACTGATGTCTTTGTTATCGCCTTTCCTGAAATAATACCATCATTCACTATTACACACTTTGTTGTCACCGAACCAATATCTATACCTGCTTTTATCATTCTAACATCTCCATAAATGCCTCTATCCTTGTTTTCAACTGTCCTGTGTCTTCCCTGCTGAAGTCCGTCTTTAATGCAAGGAAAGGGATTCCTTTATCTTTTAGCACACTTCTAATAACAGGTATCTCTAACTCAAAGACATTACATAACCTTAGATTATAATAAATAACTCCATCCAGTCCATACTTTTCCACATTTTCAATGACTGCATTTATCAGTTTATCAATACCTAAAAAACAAGGACATATACTTGGTGCTATATATTTAAGTGTCAGTGTTCTTATAATACCTTTCTCTGTCTCTTCATCTATCTTGACAGGGTCAAAAAGGTGTCCATATGATGAGCATAAAATATCAGCAGCGATATAACATCCTGCCTCTTCAGTAATCTCTAAAAGTTTGAAGTTAGGGAAGATAATCGGAGAACCGGCAAGTAAAAGATTTTTTCTGTAATTTGTTTTTATTTCTCTGTTCAGCAGTTGGTTATATAAAATTTCTGTGTGTTTTGTCCAGTCAGAAGCAGGGATTAAAAAAGAGGCAGAGGTGATGGTGAAATAGTCAAAGGCATTTATAATTCCTGTTTTTTCTGCCCGCAGTTTATATATTTTTCTGAATATAGATGTCCTTTCATTTGTTATCTTACAGGCATTTAAAAGTTCTTTCCTTGATATCTTTACTTTAAACTTCTCCTTCAGATATTCATAAAATTTAAGATAGGTGGCTTCCCATAGGTCAATATTCTCTGTGTAGTCAGAGTTCCTTGGTATATCAATGAAATAGATGTTATCAAAAGCAGAACTTAATATCTCTGCTAATTTCACCTTGCCGTCACAGGTTGCAGGGATAACGAGAATGTCTGGTTTTATATCGTTTTGAAGACCGCTACATATTGCTTTTATCACAGGACATATATCACCTGGTATTATCTCTTCTCCTGCTTCTGCACAGTGTATATCCTGATTACATAACCTTAAAGGGACTGCACCTGCTGCCATAATAATCTCTTCAGGGACACTATTACAAAAATATCCTATTACTGGTTTATCTGTTTTTAACTTTCTTTCAGCAATAACATCATAGAAAAATTCCATACCTTTTAAACCGGAGAGATTCCTGTATTTCTCTGTATATTTTTTATAATCAAAAGAGATATCTTTATTTTTCCCCCAAAGGTATTTCATCGCATCCAGATATTCTTCACTTATAAAACCATTCCCTTTTTTCACAAGTCCCCTTTATTTAAGTTTTGACTCTGTTATCTTTTTCCCAAAGAAAGATGCAGAGAGGCAGCCATCTTTCGGGCATATCTCCACACACCTTAAACACATAATACAGCCATTTTGATTGTAAATACCATCAGAATCTTTTTCATACATCTCCTTAAGTCCCATAGGGCAGGCATCAGCACATAACCCGCATTTGTTACACCAAACCGCCTTCTTTTTTAATTCAATCCCTGCCCCTTTATTAAAGAAAGAGTTTATAAGCCCAACAGGACACAGATGGCACCATATACGTCTTCCAAAGTAAAAAGCAGCAAGAAATATCCCCATAACCAGCCATGCAAGAATTGTGAACATTGATGTAACTGCTGTCTCAAAGTCCTTCCATCCCGGCTTTATCAGCCCAAAGAGTGGACATATAAGCCGTGCAGGACATATCTGGCAGTATGGTAAGAACCAGTAACACTGAAACCTTGCAAAATTGGGTACACCTATAAGACCTGATATAAAAAATCCAATACCCATTATACCGTAGGATGAAAATCTTAAGCCAGATTTGAAACCATCGGGAAATCTTCTTGCGGGTATATTCATCTTTTTTCTGATAGAAGTAATAAAATCACCTATACTTCCTATCGGGCATACCCATCCACACCACATCCTTCCAAAAAGAAAACAGAGAAGTATAAAGAGTGTAAGATGTGGCAGAAGGTATTTTACAGGTGTCTGCCAGGTTAGGTTTTCAGAGATAAAGTGGAATATGCATGCTTTAAAAAGTCCTCCTTTGGGATTAAATCTGCATACAAGTGAAGGCGGATAGTTCTCAAGGACAGGGTTTGTTCCGGATGGCCAGAGTATAGAGCCCTTTTTAAATTGTGTGGTTGACATATATCCCTCAGGGGCTTCCAATGCAGGAAATAAAGGTTTCCCTGTCTCTGTATGAAGCCGTGTTTTAAATATATATCCACCATATACAAGCAGGATAAATGAAATTATCTGTACAAGGCGCCTGGTAAAAGATATTTTATTTCTCATCTATCTACCTTCATTCTCCCTCTCCCTATCTGAGAGAGGGAAAGGGTGAGGGCTCCCTCCTGTTATCTCCTATCCCGTTTCTCTGCTCTACGCCTGACCAGTCCAATTGAAAGTCAGGGTGAGAGTTTCCTTCTCTTATTTCCTCTCCCCTTGGGGGAGAGGGTTTGGGTGAGGGGTATGTTTTAATGTTCTGTGTAGTGTTAAAAATATTAAAATGCATAGAGGAATTATATACCAGTAGTATCTCACATCAGGACTTTTATCAACCTTTACCAGTAGTTCTCCTACAGGTATGTCAATCGATTCAGTTGTCTGAGGGGTTTTCCCTATAGATGCATTTATTATAGGAAGTACTGCTGTCTGTGTAAACTTTTTTCTTCTTTTTATATCGTTTCCATAAGTTACTATATAATTCCTCTTTCTTCCTGCA
>JAMWBP010000094.1 GCA_023819365.1 Candidatus Omnitrophota bacterium | reverse complement strand
AATGTAGCGGTGCAATACGTTGCACATTTCGTGGCATAAATGCCACCGCTACTGTAGCGGTGCGATTCATCGCACAAATGTAGCGGTGTGATTCATCGCACAAATGTAGCGGTGCGATTCATCGCACAAATGTAGCGGTGTAATTCATTACACAATTCGTGGCATATAGGAAACCGCTATAAAACTTTTGCCTTCCTGTAAAAGTTTATGTTATCATAAAAAGGGTTAGGTATAAACAATGGAAAAAGTCATTATATTTGATACAACATTAAGAGATGGAGAACAATCACCTGGAGCAAGTTTAACAAGCGATGAAAAGATAAAAATCGCAGAACAACTTGAACGGCTTGGTGTGGATGTGATAGAAGCAGGTTTTCCTATCGCATCAGAAGATGATGCAAAGGCGGTTTCACTTATCGCTGAAAGGGTAAAAAAACCTGTGGTATGTGCACTTGCAAGGTGTAAGGATGAAGACATTGAAGTTGCTTTGCGCTCTCTGGAAAAAGCGACAAAACCACGGCTACACATATTTCTTGCTACATCAGAAATACATAGAAAATATAAACTTAAAAAAGCAAAAGAAGAGATAATAAAAATTGCGGTAGAAAAATCCGCTTTTGCAAAAAAGTACATTGATGACATAGAGTTTTCTCCTGAAGACGCAACAAGAACAGAACCGGACTTTCTCCTTGAGGTATTGAAAGCAGTGATTGAAGAGGGAGTAAAAACAGTTAACATCCCTGATACTGTAGGATATGCAACTCCACCAGAGTATGGAGCACTCATAAAATTTTTAAGGGAGAACCTTCCACCAGATATTATTATCAGTGTCCACTGCCATAATGACCTTGGGCTTGCGGTAGCAAACTCACTTGTTGCTGTAATAAATGGAGCAAGACAGGTTGAATGTACAATAAACGGGATAGGAGAACGGGCTGGTAGTGCATCATTAGAAGAGATTGCTATGAATCTTCTTGTAAGAAAGGACTTCTATAAACTTACCACAAATATTGAAACAAAAGAACTTTACAGAACAAGTAGAATGGTTTCTACCCTTACAGGTATTCCTGTACAACCCAATAAAGCAATTATAGGAGAAAATGCCTTCAGACATGAATCAGGAATTCATCAGGATGGTATCCTTAAAGAACGTTCAACATACGAGATTATGAACCCTGAGATGATAGGAGTTCCTGCAAGTGAATTGGTACTGGGAAAACACTCAGGGAGGCATGCGTTAAAAGCACGGCTGGAAACACTGGGTTTCCAATTAAATGAAGAACAACTGGAAAAGATTTTTGATAAGTTTAAGCAACTTGCTGACAGAAAAAAAGAAATAACAGATATAGATATTATATTTCTGGCAGAGGAAGAGCAATTTAAAACACATAAGCCCGTTTATACACTGGAATATTTCCATGTCATATCCGGTTCTTCTACAATTCCAAGTGCTACTGTAAGAGTTAGAAAAGGTGAGGAAGTTCTTGAAGATGCATCAAGAGGAGATGGCCCTGTGGATGCAATATATAAAGCGCTTGATAGAATAACAGGACTTGCTCCTAAACTTAAAGAGTATAAAATAACTGCCATCACCAGTGGACAGGACGCCCAGGGAGAGGTAAATGTCTCTCTTGAAATGGAAGGGCTTAAAATTCCAGGCAAGGGAGTAAGTACAGATATTATAGAAGCAAGTGCAAAGGCATATCTTGATGCTGTAAATCGTTATCTTATGAGGAAGGATATTGTCAAACCAAAGTATAAAGGCGCATAAAAAGATTGTCAAATGACCATTACAGAAAAAATCATAGCCAGGCATTCAGGGAAAGAAAGTGTTGTCCCGGGTGAGTTCGTTGAGTGCAGTGTTGACCTTGTTTTAGCCAATGATATTACAGGACCTCTGGCTATTAATGAGTTTGAAAAGGCAGGTGCAAAAAAGGTATTTGACCCTGATAAAATTGTCCTTATCCCAGACCATTTTACTCCCTGTAAGGATATCCAGAGCGCTGAACTTGTAAAAAAATTAAGAAATTTTGCAAGAAAACACAGGGTAAGATTTTATGAGATAGGAAAGGTAGGGATTGAACATGCACTTTTACCAGAAGAGGGACTTACAAGACCAGGGGATTTCATTGTAGGAGCAGACAGTCATACCTGTACTTATGGAGCGGTTGGTGCATTTTCCACAGGTATGGGAAGCACGGATATCGCATCAGCAATGATAACAGGGAAGGTATGGATAAAAGTCCCCTCTTCCATTAAGTTTATCTATAAAGGTAAAAAAAATAAATATGTAGGTGGAAAGGACCTGATACTTTACACGATAGGTAAGATAGGTGTAGATGGAGCAAACTATAAATCAATGGAATTTACAGGAGAGACAATAAGAGACCTCCCAATGGATGATAGGTTCACAATTTGTAATATGGCAATAGAGGCAGGAGCAAAAAATGGTATTATAGAGCCAGATGATATAACATTGCTCTACTTTGAAGAAAAAGGTATTTTTCATCCCGATATAATAAAAAGTGATGAAGACACTTTCTATGAAGATATAATAGAAATAGATGTCTCAGATATTATGCCCCAGGTATCAGCTCCCCATCTTCCTTCAAACTCAAAAAATGTTGATGAATATGAGAATGTAAAGATTGACCAGGTTGTCATTGGCTCCTGTACAAATGGAAGAATTACTGACCTGAGAAGGGCTGCGTCTATACTCAATGGACATACAATACATCCTGAGGTAAGGTGTATTATAATACCAGCGACACAGAAGATATACCAGCAGGCACTAAAAGAAGGGCTGATAGATATATTCCTTACTGCTGGTTGTGTAATAAGCCCACCAACATGCGGACCATGTTTAGGTGGACATATGGGGGTATTAGGAGAAGGAGAAACTGCAATTGCCACAACAAACAGAAATTTTATAGGCAGGATGGGGCATCCGAAAAGCTATGTATATCTTTCTAATCCGGAGGTTGCCGCAGCAAGTGCAATAAAAGGAAAGATTACTCATCCTGATAAAATATAAGAATCTCCCGCTCACCCTACCCTCTCCACGTTGGGGAGAGGCCCCTCTCACCCATACCCTCTCCCCAGAGGGGAGAGGAGAAAGGAAAGGGGGAAACAGCGGGGAGAGAACATAAGGTGAGGGGAAAAGACAAGAAAGAAGGAAGATATGATAAAAGGAAGGGTATGGAAATTCGGTGATAACATTAATACAGATGATATCATTGCTGCAAGATATTTAAACACAACAGATGAAAAACAACTTGCTTCTCACTGTATGGAAACAATTATACAGGACTTTGCTAATAAGATACAGAAAGGAGATATTATTGTAGCAGGAGAGAACTTTGGATGTGGCTCAAGCAGAGAACATGCTCCTATATCCATTAAGGGTTGTGGTATCTCAGTAGTTATAGCAAAGAGTTTCGCAAGGATATTTTTACGCAATTCTATAAATATTGGACTGCCTGTAATTGAACTATCTGAGGCAGATAATATTGAACAAGGAGATGTCCTTGAGATTGATTTTGAAAATGGTATGATAAAAAATTTAACGAAAAACACATCTTATAGATTCTCAAAATATCCTGAATTTTTACAGGATATAATAAAAAACGGAGGGCTGATACAATGGGTAAAGGCAAGGTATATAAAATAGCGGTTATACCAGGAGATGGTATAGGACCTGAAATTATTAGGGAAGGATTAAAAGTTATAAAGGCGGTCTCTGAAAGATATAACTTTTCCATTGAAACTGTCCATTATGACTTCGGTGGAGATAGATACCTTAAGACAGGAGAGACGCTTCCTGATTCCGCAATAGAAGAACTCAAAAAGTTTGATGCTATATATTTAGGGGCCATTGGGCATCCTGATGTTGCACCTGGTATATTGGAAAAAGGGATACTTTTGAAAATCAGATTTGAACTTGACCAGTATATAAACTTAAGACCTGTCAAACTCTATCCCGGTGTCTGGCACCCGCTGAAAGATAAGGGACCTGAAGATATTGACTATGTTGTTGTAAGAGAAAATACAGAAGGTGCTTACAGTGGAACAGGTGGTGTCTTCAAAAAAGGGACAAAAGATGAGATAGCCACCCAGTTAGACATAAACACAAGAAAAGGGGTGGAAAGGTGTATAAGATATGGATTTAAATATGCCTTAAAGAGAAATAAAAAAAAGACAGTCACTGTTGTTGATAAAGCAAATGTCCTTACATATGCAGGTGACTTATGGAGGCGCACAGCAAAAGAAGTAAGTACTGAATTTCCTGATATAAAACTTGACTTCGCATTTGTTGATGCCACCTGTATGTGGATGGTGAAAAATCCAGAATGGTTTGATGTAATTATAACCAATAATATGTTTGGAGATATTATAACAGACCTTGCTGCTATGACACAGGGAGGTCTGGGGATAGCAGCAGGTGGTAATATAAATCCTGAAGGCGTGAGTATGTGCTGGAATCGGATTGGTTCCCGGAGTTACTGGAAGTGTACCGGTGTGATC
>JAMWBP010000093.1 GCA_023819365.1 Candidatus Omnitrophota bacterium | reverse complement strand
TGGGTAGCATGGGATGAAAATAATAGGATATCTTTCCATAACTTCTGGAATACACTTTCAGGATAGTTAAATCCGAATACACTTGCAATTGAAGAAAGTTTTTCTCCATTTGTAATTTCTCTATCTGCAAGTATTCTCAAATAATGTAACCCGGTTGACCCTCCATAACCTGCATTATAACAGACATCACATGGGTCAATAGTTCCTTTTATCTCAGGCAATTTCTCTTTTTCAATATCTTTAAAATAATCAAGAGGTGTCCCAAAAATTATAGGTATTTTCTCCCTTCTATTCCACTCCTCTATAAATTCTGCTATGTCAAGTGTTTCATCAAGAGGATAGACACTCCTTAAAGGCCTTGCATCATCCATCCCTTGGCTTATCCATAAAACTCCTGTTTTTGAAAATTTGCCTGCATATTCAATCTCAAATTGGTAAAATCTTTCTTTTACCTCATCCCAGTTTTTTAAAAATTTATCCTTATCTGTAAAGGCATCCTTATAACAAAGACCTGAATAACTGCCCCTTGAACAAATAATTCTACTTCCATCAATACCTTCCCATATAAATTCATAAGGAATATTCTTCCCGTTTAAAGCCCCATGTGGTCTCCAGAATCTGAAATATTTATACCCGCTTTTGCTTAAAATCTGAGGTATTTGTGGATGACCAACTGCAACATCAACGGTCCCTGCATAACAGGTAAGTTCAGCATCAGGGAAAAGTTCTTTAAAAATCCTCCTTCCCAAAATTATGTCTCTTATAAATGTCTCCTCACCTACCATATTGGTTCTTAAATTTGTATATGTCCCACAGATAGAAATTCTATTTTCCTTTATCCTTTTTCTCAATTCTTCAACTCTTTCAGGGTAATTTCTTAAAAATGGTTCAAGGAATGTTATATATGTATCAATGTAATACCTAAAATTTTCATCGTCTTTCATAATGTCAAGAACCTCATTTAAGACAAGGCAGTATCTTTTTTCATGCCATAATCTTGTATGTGTCCATGCCCAATCAGGATGACAGTAAGGCACTATATAAATCTTTTTAATTCCATTTCTCTTCCTTTCTCTTTCGGTCATATCTTTTCCCATTTTTTAGTTCTAATGGATTTTTTAATTTTCTCTATAACTTTCATATTGTAAATTCCGTCATAAAGGGAAGGTGTCGCCTCTTTGTTTTGATGTATACTATCTAAAAAGTTATAGACAGAATGGATATGTGCCCTTATCCAGCCGGATGTAAATTTGGAACCAGGGAAATTACTTTCATCATAGTTTCCACCTGTAAAAATCTTTCTAAATCCAGATTCATTTAAGGAAGATATTTCTAAAAAATTATAGTCTTCAGAATTAAACCTTACCGCTCCTTTTGTTCCATAAATCTCATATTTAAGTTGGTCCATTGTGCCTGTCGCTATTTTGGATGCCTCAATTGTCCCGACTGTCCCGACTGAGCCATTTTTCATCTTCGCATTTATCACTATATGGTCTTCAACCTCTACTTTAACAGTTTTTCCATCTTTTGTGGGTCTTTCAGGATATAAAATCATATCACTTCCTATTACCTCATCAAACTCCCCTAAAAACCAGTATACCAGGTCAATAATATGACTCCCTAAATCAAGTAAAACACCTGCCCCTTTTTCCTGTTTCCAGCCAATCGGTTTTTCTCTTTCAAGGTTTCCTGAATGATAGTATGAGATTCTAAAGATAGTTGGTTGCCCAAGGAATCCATTATCAATCAGTTGTTTTGTCTTTATTGTTGCTGGTATAAACCTGTTGTGAAAAGTAATCTGATGTACTTTATCAAATTTAGTTAATTGATTTTCAAGTTGTATCGCCTCTTCTATTGTTGAAACAATCGGTTTCTCACAATATACATTCTTTTTATTCCTTATTACACAGACAAGTTGCTGGTAGTGATAGATATTAGGACTTGATATATCAACAATTTCAATATCAGGGTTTTCTATAAGTTCCTTATAATCAGTAGTTGTAAATTCAATTCCATATTTTTCTTTTGCCTTTTTTGCTGTCTCTTCCTTTGATGTGCAGACCCCAAAAAGTTTTGCCCTGAAAGGCGCATCAGGGTAATAATACTTTATATTTTCATACGCATATGAATGTACCTTCCCTATAAACCCAAACCCTACAATTCCTACATTATATATTTTCATTTCAAAATTCCTCCAAAAATTTTAAGTATTCTTCAACTATTGCATTGAACAACTTTTTACCTTTTTCTTCACTGGCAAATTTTGGTGCTCCATAAATCCCTGTCTTACTTTTCTGTAGCCCCCATGTTGATATAAAGACCTTCCCTGGATAAAACTTTTTATTTATCTTTAAGATATCCGCATCTGTTGCCTTTTCCATCTTTACATTTTCCTTATCAAGATAGAGCATTAAGGATGTCTCATATTCTCCGCCATGACAGGAACCGCGCCATCCCTTTTCAAGTATCTTATTTATCTTTTCTTTTGCTATAACAGTAGGAATTGTCAAGGCAATATATACACCGCAACTATCAGCAATCTTTCTTACAACAACCTCAAGTCCACCCGTATGGTTTCCATGGGAACTAACAATTACAATTTTTTTAAATCCCATCTCAATCAAAGAGCCACATATATCATACACATAATTGATAAATGTTTCTATTTTAACTCCAGGACATCCAGGCCATCTTTTTACCTCTTTTGTTGAATATCCATAATAGATGGTAGGCATAACAATAACAGGAATATGAGAGACATTTGATATCCTTTCACATATCTTTTCGGCAATAAAACCATCTGTCTTTACCGGTAAATGTAGACCATGTTCTTCTGTCTGCCCCACAGGTAATAAAACAACTGCATTTTTTGAAATGGCTTCCTTTAATTCTTCATAAGAACAGTCCTGGAATTTTTTCATTATATTACCCCTATGTTTTTATCACTGAAGAAATTATCATTTCTTATAGATGGTTGACTTACCTCAATTATAAGTGAATCTGTTATCGCTTTAAAAGTATGTAACTTTCCTCTCTCCATAGGTAAAACATCACCTTCTTTTAAAACTACAGGTTTTCCATTAATCTCCATTAAGACATTTCCTCTTAATACAAAAAATGTTTCGTGCTTTCTTTTGTGAAAATGTTCTGGACACTTTTGCCCTTTAAACATAAAAATGAACTTCCCACAGTATCCTTCTTCTATCTCGTTGGCAATTATAAACTCAATATGCCCTGTATTTTTAAAATCATTATATCCAAAGTCAAGAACAAGTGGTGAAAAAGAGTATGGCATTTCCATACCCCATCTTTTAATCACTTTCAAGGCGCTTTTTAAGATATCTTCTTTTTCTTTCCCCACAATCTCAATCCTTTTTGCCCAATCAATCTTTTTAATATCCAAGTTCCTTTTCTGTTTCATATATCGCCTCTTCTATTATATCAAGGGATTTTTTCACAACCTCTTTTGTTATAATTATAGGAGGTGCAAGCCGTAGGTTATGACCTGCCGGGACCCATGCAATCCCTTTCTTAAATGCTTTCTGATAAACCATAATGCCTGCCTCCTCAAATGGCTCTCTTGTATTTCTATCCCTTACAAGTTCAATGCCTCCAAGACATCCTATACATCTTACATCTCCAACTATTTTATGTCTCTCTTTTATCCCGTTCAGAATATCAAGTATGTATTCGCCAATCTCTCTTGCATTCTCTATCAGGTTTTCTTGTTCAATAACCTCAATGGAAGCAAGTGCTGCGGCACATGCCATTGGATTACCACCATAACTTGTTGAGGCAGAAATCTTTTCTAATGCGTCTTTGTATTTTTCAGATATCACCATTGCAGTTACAGGAAACCCATTACCAAATGACTTACCCAGTGTGAGTACATCAGGGACTGTATCCCAGTGTTCCATTGCAAACATCTTCCCAGTCCTTCCCATACAGGTTAAAACCTCATCTGCAAAAAGTAAAATGTTATATTTATCACATATCTTTCTTATCTTTTGTATCCATCCATCCGGTGGAATAATACTGCCTGCCCATCCCTGTACTGGTTCTAAAACTATCCCTGCTATCTGTCCTGATGTCTCTTCTTTTATGACTGTTTCAATATAGTCAGCACAGTAGATATTACAGTCAGGATATTTCATCTTAAAGGCACACCTGTAGCAATATGCCCTCGGGACAAGGAAAAAACCAGGTGCGCGCATACCCTGTGTTTTATCAACTCTTCCTAAACTTACCGCCCCAAGTGTTTTCCCATGGAAGTCCCTGTGAAAAGATATAAACTCAAATCTTCCTGTTGCTACCCTTATCGCCCTTAACCCTGCCTCTACAGCAGTTGTTCCACTATCATATAACTGGACACCGTTAAGGTCTCCAGGGGTTATCTCAACAAGTTTCTCAAGAAGTTTTGTCTTTATAGGGGTGGTAAAGTCATGGCAGTTCATAAGTGTCTTTGCATATTTACAAACTGCCTCACTCACCTTCGGATGGCAGTGTCCCAAACTTGTTACATATATACCGGAAGAGAAGTCAATATATGTATTACCATCCACATCTGTAAGGGTATACCCATACCCTTTTTCAA
>JAMWBP010000092.1 GCA_023819365.1 Candidatus Omnitrophota bacterium | reverse complement strand
TATGGTTGAAAAAAAAGTGAAAGCAGTTATAAAATTACAAATCCAAGCAGGACAGGCAACACCTGCACCTCCTGTAGGACCTGCGCTTGGACAACATGGAGTTAATATTATGGAGTTTTGTAAGGCGTTTAATGCTGATACAAAGGGGAAAGAAGGAATTTTACCTGTAGTCCTGACAGTTTATGAAGACCGCAGTTTTGAATATAAAATAAAAACCCCACTTACATCGGAACTGATAAAAAAAGCAGTAAATATAGTAAAGGGTTCTGGAATACCAAATAGAGAAAAAGTGGGAAAAATTACAAAAAAACAGATTGAGGAAATTGCAAAAGTGAAAATGTCAGACCTTAATACAAAAAACCTTAAAAGCGCTATGAAGATAGTGGAAGGGACAGCAAAAAGTATGGGTGTGGAAATTATTGAATAAGATGCCAAAAGGGAGTTATAAAGTGAAAACAAGAAGTAAAAAATATAAAGAATTATTGAAACAAAAAGAAGAGAGATTATATGGATTAGAAGATGCAGTTGATAGATTGAAAGAGATGGCTGGTAAAAGAAAGTTTGACGAAACAGTTAATATAGCAATCCATCTGGGACTTGATGTTAAAAAACTCCAGCAGCCAATAAGAGGTTCTATTGTTCTTCCATATGGAACTGGTAAATCGGTAAAAGTTCTTGTCTTTGCTACAGGAGAAGAAGCCGACAAAGCAAAAGAAGCAGGGGCTGATTATATCGGCGGAGAAGAGTTAGCAAACAAAATAAAAAATGGTTTTTTGGACTTTGACAGTGTAGTAGCAACCCCTGATATGATGAAGGTGGTATCACCATTAGGTAAAATTTTAGGTCCACGCGGGCTTATGCCAAATCCAAAAAGTGGAACCGTAACAAAAGATATAAAAGGTATTATAACTGAACTTAAAAAGGGAAGAATTGATTTTAAAATGGACAAAGATGGTAATTTACATATCCCTGTGGGTAAAATATCATTTGATAAGGAAAAGTTAATAGAAAATATAAGGGCTGCTTTAAAAGCAGTTTTTTTAGTTAGACCTCCTACTGCAAAAGGTAATTATATCCGGACACTAACTCTTTCTTTAACTATGTCACCTTCTTTTAAAATTGATACAGGAAAGATATTTAAGGATGTTGAAACAATTTGAAACCTGGAGTTAGAACAATGAAAAGATTGACGAAAAAAAAGAAAGAAGAGATTGTTGAAAAAATGAGTCAAGAAATACAGAAAAACAATATAAACCTCGTTATTGGTTTTTCAGGGCTTTCTGTGTTTGAAATGCAAAAGATAAGAGAAGCATTGAAAGATAAAGGATGTAAAATACAAGTTGTTAAAAATACTCTACTGGAAAGGATATATCAGAAGATTAATTTTGAAGATATGTGCAGGCAGATAGAAGGTCCTACATTTATTGTTTGGACAAATACAGATGATGAGATAGATATTGTGAAAAAGATTTATGACTTTCAGAAACAGTTCGGGAAGATGGATGTTAAAGCAGCACTTGTTGGTAACAAACTTTTTTCTTCAGCGGAATTATCATTAATAGCAAAACTACCAAGAAAAAAAGAAATACAATCTAAAGTCATATGGATCTTGAGAATCCCTATGAAAAGAATTATAAATGCATTAAATTTTCCTATATTAAGAGTAATAAGTGATCTCAAACAAATATCAGAAAATAAAAGAAAGGAGAGAAAAAATGGAGAAGGTTGAAAAAAATCTATTGGATGAGATTGTAGGAAAGATTGAAAAACTTTCCGCGTTGGAACTTTCAGAACTGGCAAAGAAACTAGAGGAGAAATTTGGAATAGAAGGCATGATAGGCCCAGCGACGATAATGAGTAGTCCGGCAGGGAGTGCTGGGACAGTAGAGGAAAAGAAAGAAGAAAAGACAACATTTGATGTGATATTAAAGTCAGCAGGAGCAAATAAAATACAGGCAATTAAAGTGGTAAGGGAAATAACAAACTTCGGATTAAAAGAAGCAAAAGAATTTGTAGAATCTCTTCCAAAGCCACTTAAAGAGAAGGTAAGTAAAGAGGAAGCAGAAGAGATAAAGAAAAAAATGGCTGCTATTGGTGCAGAAGTAGATGTTAAATAATAAAATAACTCCTTAAAAAGGAGAAGAAAATGAGAATAGAGATCCCAGATTTGTTAGGAGTTCAAAAGACCCCATATTCAGAATTTCTCCAAAAAGATGTACCACCCGAGCAGAGAAAAAAATCTGGACTTGAGGAACTTTTTCAGAAGGTTTTTCCTGTAAAAAGTGAAGATGAGATTTTATCACTGGAATATCTCCATTATACATTAGAAGACCCTATTGAAAGTGTTGAAGAATGTATTGAAAAAATGACAACATATGAATCACGTTTGAAAGTTAAATTTCGGATTGTTGTAAACGAGCAAGATAAACAGACAAAAGAACTACGAATTAAAAATATAAAAGAGCAGGAAACATATATAGGTAGTATCCCCTTGATGACAGAAAATGGTAGTTTCATTATAAACGGGATAGAAAGAGTTATAGTTAATCAACTGGAAAGATGCCCAGGTGTATATTTCAGCAAAGAAGAAGATATAGGAATGCAGGGGCCTGTCTATTCAGCCAGAATATATCCTGCCAGAGGCATCTGGATTGAACTTCATATTGATAACCGCAACCTTCTTGTAATTGATTTAGGCAGACATAGATTTCTCTTGCCAACATTTTTTAAAGCATTGGGGTATGATGACGAAAAAATTATCAGAACTTTTTATGATGACCCATCACAAATAAAAACAGATGCTGTACTGCCAATAACTATTGCAAGGGATGAAACAAAGACACGCGAGGAAGCATTAAAAAAGATTTACTCAGAGTTACGGCCAGGTTATCCTTTGATAATTAAAGAGGCTGAAAATTATTTTTATAAATTATTCTTTACTGAAGATGGTTATGACCTTTCAGAAGCAGGAAGGAGCCGTATAAATAAAAAGTTGGGACTTAATTTTACAGAAAGATGTCTTAGAGAAGAAGATATAATAGAAACTACCCGATATCTTCTCAATCTTGTAGAGAAAGGTAAGGGAGAAATTGATGATATAGACCATCTTGGGAATAAACGCGTTCGCGTTTCTGCTGAAATTATTAGAGAGTATGTCTATGAAGGACTTATCCGACTTGCAAGATTTGCTAAAGAAAAGATGGCAATGATTGATAAAAGAAGAGCAGGTAATATAAAACTTCAGGATATGATAAACGGCAGGGTCTTTATGACAGTGGTGAACGACTTTTTTGCCAGAAATCAACTTTCACAATTTCTCGATAAGATAAATCCTCTTGCGGAGATCACCCATAAGAGAAGAGTCGTTGCTGTTGTTAGAGAAAAGAAAAGAGCTGGGTTTGAAGTAAGAGATGTCCATTATACCCATTTTGGACGGCTATGCCCTATAGAGACACCTGAAGGAGCTAATATAGGACTTATAAATTCACTAACTGTATATTCTAATATAGATAATTTAGGATTCATAAAAACACCCTATTTCAAAGTAGAAAATGGAAGAGTAACAAGTGATATAGAATATCTCTCGGCAGATAAAGAAGATGAATTTATAATTGCTCCTCCTGATACCCCGATAGACCCGAAGAATAAACTAATTATTCCCAAAGAATTAACAGTTAGAACAAAAGGTGGTAATTTTGAAGAAGTTCCCAGTGAAAAAATTGATTATATTGGTGTATCATCATTTCAATTGTTAAGTGTAAGTGCATCTCTGATCCCTTTCTTAGAACATGATGATTCCAACCGTGCACTTATGGGTTCAAATATGCAGAGACAAGCAGTTCCACTTATCAGAAGCGAAAGCCCACTTGTGAAAACAGGTATGGAAAGATATGTCATAAGAGACAGTGGTGTTGCGGTGAAAGCAAAAGCAGATGGCATTGTAAGTTATGTTGATGGCGAAAAAATAGTAGTAAAACGAGATGAAAAAGGGATGTTCCCATGGGAAGAAGATGACGTATATCTTCTCAAGAATTTTGTAAGAACAAATCAGGATACCTGTTTCCATCAGAGACCTTTGGTAAATATAGGGGATAGGGTAGTAAAAGACCAAATAATTTCAGATGGACCATCTGTTTCTAAAAGTGGAGAATTGGCACTTGGAAAAAACTTACTGGTGGCATTTATGCCCTGGCATGGTTATAACTATGAAGATGCTGTCATTCTTAGTGAACGTGTATTAAAAGAGGATATATTTACTTCTATTCATATAAAAGAGTTTGAAGTTGAAGCAAGAGAAACAGAACTAGGCCGTGAAGAGATTACTTCTGACCTCCCAAATACTCCTGAAGACAGGCTGAAAAACCTTGATGAAAATGGGATTGTAAGGATCGGCGCTGAAGTTGAACCGGATGACATACTCGTAGGAAAGGTAACACCGAGAGGGGAATCAGAACTTACTCCAGAAGAAAAACTACTAAAGGTAATATTTGGTGAAAAGGCAAAAGATGTCCAGAATACATCTCTGAAGGTCCCACCGGGGATAAAAGGAACTGTTATCAATGTAAGAAAATATACCCGCAGGGAAAATCTTTCAAAAGAAGAATTGAAGGAACTTCCAGAAA
>JAMWBP010000091.1 GCA_023819365.1 Candidatus Omnitrophota bacterium | reverse complement strand
TTTACAAGAAGAAGATTGACAAAACGCCTTAACAATATATGTTATGAACTTGGAAGACAACCCTGGTGGATAAATAATATGCATGTTGATTGGTCGTTTTCTCAGGTTAGTTGGCATATTGAAAATTATTTTTATATTGAAAATGCAGATATGACAATGATGGATAATTTAAGTATGGATGAATTCAGAGCACTTAGTAGAATAAAAAGAGGTATAATCCACAGATTAGCAATAAGAGGTCCTGCAGAAACAAATGAACAGATAAGATTAATGGGGAGATCGATAATTGGCATGGCTCTTTTACATGATATTGGTACATATTGGTGGGGACCGGATATATATTTCTCAAAAATGGTAGATATTGTAGATGAAAAAGTCGGATTTTTTGATGGAGCAGAGTTTATTCCCTATTGGAGAAATAAAAATTTAATTAATATAAAAACAACAGGAGTTTATGCTTCTATTTATAAAGGGAAGGGTAGAGCAGCTATAATTGTAGTAAATGAGAAAAGGAAAGCACAAGATGTTGAATTTGAAATAAATCCTGAGATAATTGAAAGTAAAAAAATAAATAGAATTTATGACGGGGAAACAAATTTTGAATTTGGCTATTATTACGATAAAAATGAGAAAAAATATAAATGGGGTGAAATGGGAAAACCTGGAATTTTAGGAATAGAAGATGGAGGGGTACGAATAATTATTGTTGAATAAAAGGGGGCAAATATGAAGAAAATCTTTATTTTATTATCTTTAAGTAGTTTTTTATTTGCAACAGAAACAAGTTTTTGGAGGTCTTATAACTTTGATGATAGTACATATATATTACTCCATTTTGATGAAAAAGATAGTTTTAATTATAAAAGAAATAATATTAGAAATATTGAGAAGAAGGGAGAAATTTATATTGAAAAAGAAGGTAAATTTGGAGAATGTTTAAAATTAAATGGTGACGGAGTAATAAAATATGAAATAGAAGGGATCTTTGCTGGTGGTTTTATATCGATAGAAGCTTGGATAAAATTAGAAAAATATCCAGAAGATAAAGCATACATCATTTACAGGCCGGCTGTTGTTGATGGGGATCATAAATATAATCCAGAAATAGATAAAACGAAGGGGTTTTCTTTATATATTGATTCGAAAGGAGCATTCCATCTCACAACAACAAACTGTCGTTATGGAAGTACAACTATAACATCTTCTCCAGAAGGGATAATACCTTTAAATACATGGGTTCATATAGCAGGTATAAGTGCGGTGTTTCCTGTTTCATCAAGGAAGTTATACTTAAATGGGAAAGAAGTAACAAAAAATACACTTGAGTGGGGACAAGGACTTATTGTTTATGAAGATGAAGAAAAAGAACCTGGACCGATTTATGTAGGTAATAACGACAAATTAGACAAAGGTTTTATAGGATTAATAGATGAAGTCAGGATTCACAAAAAAGTGTTTAAATTTTGGGAGAAAGAAGATTTAAGTTGGGCAGATATTGAAAAGAAAAGAGAAATTCCTAAAGAAAAGCCATATTTTCTTAAGAACCCGTTTTTATATTTATCACTTGATGAAACTAAAAATCCAGACATAAACGAAAAGGAAAATTTAAAAATTTTTGTTAATGGTCTAGGGTATATAGATGGGGTAAGAGGAAAAGGTTATTTAGGGCAGGTTTTAATAAAAGGAGAAAAGATATTAAATTTTGATGAAGGCACAGTTGAATTTTGGATATATCCATATGGAATTAATAATTGGTCAGATTGGAATATAAAATTTATATGGACCGGATGGGGATTTAATTTTTATATATTTAATGGTGGACAACCACATCAACCACTTTCATTGAATTTTAGAAAAGATGATAATTCCATTCACTTTATTAACTGTCCAAGAGATATAGATGTATATGAGGGGAAATGGTATCAATTCATAATTACTTGGAAAGAAAAAGAAATAAATATATATATTGATGGAAAGAGAGTGGCAAAAGATAATACTGTCCCTATAAAAAACAAATTTAATAATGGATTTACAAATGAAATTGGTTTTGACAATGGAATAATAGATGAAATTTATTTATATGATTATGCACTAACAGAAGAAGAAGTTAATAATGCTTATTGGAGATATAAAGAGTATTCAAAATTAATAAATGTACAATCAAAAATAGCAGCACTTAATTTTCAAATTATGCCCGGACTTAAAAGATTTTATTATGAAGTAGTATCCATAAAAGAAGATATTGAAGATATAAATATAGTTATAGAAAATGAAAAGGGAGATGATTTTTTAAATATAAAGGAGAAGTTGAGCAAAGAAGAGAAGTGTATAGATATAAATGAAATTCCTGAAGGTAATTATGAAGTTATTTTATATGTAAAGAAAAAGGGTGAAGAAGATTTTAAAGAAGTAGATAGGAAGAGTTTTGTAAGGAAAAAATTTATTTGGGAAAACAATAATCTTGGCATAACAGATAAAGTTTATTCACCATTTGAGCCAGTAAAAGTTGAAAATGACAATATAGTGAAAATAGTTTTAAGAGAGTATTATATGAACGGCTTTGGTTTATTTGATAAAGTAATAACAAAAGGAAGAGATATATTGGCAGAACCAATAGTTATAAAAGGAAAAACAAAAAAAGGAGAAATAAAATGGAAAAGTGTTAAAGGCAGATTTATTGAACAAAAAGATGCTTACTGTATTTATGAGGGATTAGCAGAATCTGAATTTTTAGATTTAAGGACGAAGACAACTATAGAATTTGACGGATGTGCAAAAATAGAGTTAGAAATTGAACCAACAGGAATAAAAGAAAAGATTGAAAATTTATATATAGAGATCCCATTGAAAGAAAAAGAAATTTCGTTATTCCATGAAATTACCGCTGGAACAAAAGTGCACTATGCAGGATATTTACCGAAAGGAGAAGGGATTATATGGGATAGTTCAAAAGCAAAAAGGTGGGAAAGTTGGCTAAATAATTTTGTTTCATATATCTGGCTTGGAAAAGAAGAAAGAGGACTTGCATGGTTTGGAGAGAATGATAAAGGATATATAACAGAAAAAAACTCCAATAAACCAAATGAAACAAGACCAGTCCAAGAAATAGAAAGAAAAGAGGGAAAAGTAGTTTTAAGAGTATATTTAATAAATATTCCGGTTATACTTGAAAATCCAACAAAACTTGTTTTTGGTATTCAAGCAAGTCCCACAAAGCCAATGCCAACCAATTGGAGAAAAAAACTACCTTATATGCCAGAATCTATTTCAGTATCGCCATGGGGAGGATTACATTGTGGATATCATGGTCCTTATAGAGATGACTGGGAAATAGTGAATAAAATTATTGAAGCAAGATATAAAGGAAAAGTAGATGAAAATATAAAGGAATGGTTTGCCCAATATGATAGAAGATATAATCCTCCACCTGTGCATGGAACTAATAGTTGGTTAAGTATGGTTTTCCATTTTTTATATAGCGCAGCAAAGATAGGTATTGAAAAACCAATTGTAGTATATAGTGAAGCAATGGAAACAAGTGTTTTAAGAAATGAATGGAGAACTTATCAGGATGAATGGACAAACAGACCATATTTATATAAAAGAGAGTGGCCTGATGAAAATATTTTATGGAAAGTACATGAAGATCCATCAGAAAGGGTCGTTTTCTCTAAAAGTTATCAAGATTTTGGAGTTTATTTTGCAAATGAATGGTTAAAAAGAGGGATTGGTTTGTATTGGGATAATACCTTTCCACATGTATCCTATAATTATAGAACAACAGATGCTTATAAAGTAAATAATGAAATACAACCATGTGTAATAATTTGGAATCAAAGGGAATATCAGAAAAGAATTTGGAACCAACTTTGTTATTGGAAAGAAAAAAGAAGTGAACCTTTAGAATGGGTTCTACATATGACAACTACTCTTTTTTTACCACTTCATACATTTGGAACAGCAAATTTAGATCTTGAATTTCATAATACAAAGCCATTTCCCCCTGATTTATTAAGAACAGAAACAATAGGACTTCAGGTAGGTAATTATCCTCTGAGTTTATATTCAATAAGTGGTTCTAATAACGAAACAGTTAAGAACTTAACCAAAGAAATACAACATAAGATAGAATGGGGTATGAGAATGGTTCATGAAATTCAGAGAAGACCTTTATCTGAAAAAATAATTGCCGACCTTGATAAGATAATATTTGAATTTGGATATGGAGAGGATAAAATTGAAATAAATAATTACTGGTCAGAAACGCCTATAGTAGAAGTAAATAATGAGAATGTAAAGTGGATAGGATTAATAGATAGAGAAAAAAGAGAAATACTTATAATATTTGCAAGTTGGTCTGAAAAAAATGAGGAAGTTGAGATAAAAACAAATGAAAAAAATATAGGATTTAAATTGAAAGGAGAAATAATAGATGTAGAGATAAATGAAAAATTAGTGAGTAATAATATTAGGTTATATGGCCCCTACGGAGTAAGAATAGTAAAAATAAATTAAAAAAGGTTGCAAATTGCAATTTGTATGTCTGCCAACCACTGGTGACATTGAAAGAGGTTAATTTTTCTCTCATTTTCTCATAAGGTGTTTTTCCAGAAAGAGAAGTATGTGGTCTATGGTAGTTATAAAATTTCTCCC
>JAMWBP010000090.1 GCA_023819365.1 Candidatus Omnitrophota bacterium | reverse complement strand
TGGAAACTGAAAGCACCAAAATGTCCAATCGTTCCGATCATTTTTCCATCATAGACAGAACCAAATGCATGGGCAGCATCTTCAAGAACAACAATATCAAATTTTCTGGCAATATCCATTATTGCATCCATATTACATGGATAACCACCTATATGAACAGGAACAATTACTTTTGTCTTTTTAGTAACTTTCCTTGCAACATCTTCAGGGTCCATATTCAATGTTTTTGGGTCAACATCTGCAAGAACAACTTTTGCTCCAATAGAAAGAGGATATGATATAGTAGCAATAAATGTAATTGCTGGTGCTATAACTTCATCTCCTGGTTTTAAACCAGCAAACTTATAGGCAATTTCAAAGCCAGCGGTGGCATTAGTTAGGAAAACAGCATATTTACATCTTAAAAATTTCTTCACCTCTTCCTCAAGTTGGGCGACTTTCGTACCAAGAGTTAACTTCCCCGTAAGGGCACCTGTTTCAATTAACCTTTTAATTTCTTTTTCAACCTTTTTCAACTGCATTTTGTATTCTTTATCTTTTTCTTTTGAGGGTATAAGGAATTTTAAAATCTCCATTATATCCTGACTTTTTACTTTCTCCCCTACTGTACTCCATGCAATTCTTGCAGGTCCAGTGTCATACCTGAAATCAGATGCTTTTTCTTTTTTCATATTTCTCTCCCTTTTATTTTCATTTTTGTAAATTATACACCAAAAAAAATAAATGTCAAGTTTTTTTCAGAAAATTCTGGAGGGTAAGGGCAGCACCTCCAAGTGCCCCCTGCTCTTTACCCATATCGGATATTTTAAACATCACTTTCTCCCCGAATATTATATTCTTTTTTATATTTTTAAACATCCTATCAACAAATTTATTCCCCATCCTTTTAAAATTCCTGTCAAATACCACCACCTCAGGGTTTAATAGTTTAACTACATTTGCAACTGCTATTCCTAAAACTTCAGAAACATCATTCAGCACTTCAACAGCCGGTGGCTCTCTCCTTTCAAAAGCACACACAATATCTTCTATGGAAACACTATCTTTCACAATCTTCCTCATTCTATCTTCTATTGAATGAATACTTGCTATGGCTTCAAGACAACCTCTATTACCACACCTGCACTTCTCTTCTCTCCCCGGAAAGTTAAAGTGTCCCATCTCTCCTGCTATCTCCATATAACCCCCGATAGGTTTGCCATCGCTTATAATTCCACAGGCAATACCATCTCCATATTCTATAAAAACAAGGTCGCTAATTCCTCTACCTTTGCCGAAAAGGTGTTCTGCAAGAACCTTTGCCTGTGGTGTATTGATTAAAAATACCCTGAACCTTAACTCTTGTTCAAGATATTTCCTGACAGGCACATTCTTCCAGGAAGGCATTATGGTAGAAGAGATTGAGATACCTTTCTCCACATCAATAACACCAGGGTCAACAAAACCCATTCCATATATTTTCTTATATGGTATCCCTGCCTTTTTTACTAATAAATTTATTATGGACTTTATATTAACCAGAACCTCATTACTTTTTTGTTCAGGTGATATACTGCATAATTCAGTATGAACTATTTCACCCTTAAAATTAAGAAGGAGTGTCTGTATCTCACCCGGCCTTAACTCACACCCGATAAAAAATTTCCCTTCAGGTATAATCTCCAGTATTTTTTCTCTCCTTCCTACACCCTGCCTGTTTCTAATTTTCCCTGTTTCTTTAACAAGTCCTTCTTTAATTAACTCTCTAACTATTTCCGTAATGGTGGCAAGTCGGATACCCGTTATCTCACCTATTCTTATCCTTGAAATTGGCTGTTTATTATAAATAAGATTTAATATCTGCGTTTTATAATATTCATTCTTTTTAATTTTTACCATTACTATCCCCTTTTCTACCTCAAAAACTGCCTATCAAAAAATGATTCTGAAAACTCTATCACAGTTGGACGGCCATGGGGGCAGGTAAAGGGTGTATCACATTTCAAAAGTTCATTCTTTATATATACGGCTTCCTCTTCATTTATTCTATCCCCTGCACTTACAGCCCCCTTGCATGCCCTCTTTGCAATCTCCTCTCTATCATATCTTAAAATACTCCCCTCTGCAAGGATATTTCTTATGGATATCTCCGGGTTTTTTATCCCCTGAGGAAAACCATGAAGTGCTATTGAGTTTGCATCCCATCTTGTTGTCAAAAAACCTAATCCCTCAAGTATTTTATGTCCTTCTTCCCATACAGAGATTTCTTCATGACTCACTCTTATTATCAAAGGAGTTAACAACCTCTGTATATCAACCTTTCCACTTTCCCACTGCCTTTTTAGAATCTCAAATCTTATCCTTTCATGTGCAGCATGCTGGTCTATAACAAACAATACATTACCTCCATCAAAAAACAGATATTTATTTTTATAACAGCCGGTATAAAATGCCCTTTTAAGTTTTGCTCTGAGGTCTTCTTTGCCTTCTTTTATACTTCCTTCAATACCAAAAAGTTCGCCCCTGTCTTCCCTCTCTGATATCACAGGTATTTCTTTTCTCCCATTGATATGTTCTATCACTTCAGAATAACTACCTTTACCAGAGAGATCTTTTGCCCTTGTCTGTCTCGCAAAAGTTTCCTTACACAATTCAGCAAGTAAAGACAAGATATAATTTTCATCTTTCAGTTTAACCTCTCTTTTGGAAGGATGGATATTGACATCCACATCTTCTGGAGATAACTGAATAAATACAGCAAAGGTAGGATATAGGTCCTTTGAGAAGATGTCTTCATAAACAGAGTTTACAATGTATGATATATTTCTATTATATACAGGTCTGTTATTGACAAATATATACTGCCTGTTCTTTACAGGAAATTGCAGGTTTATATCCCCTAATAAAACTTTTAATACAACTCCTTTATTATCAACATCTCTTTCTCCTGAAAGGATATATCCATTCTTAACACCAACAATCTCACAAAACCTTAAAATAGGGTCAGTTGCAGGGGAGAAATTAAAGGTCACCTTTCCATTGTGTATAAGAGAAATTTTTTTATCAAAAAAAACAATGGTATAGGGTATAACAACATTGAGTATCTTCCTAAACTCTGCGGTATCTGATTTTAAAAACTTTTTTCTCGCAGGGGTATTAAAAAATAACTCCCGCACCTCTATAGTTGTCCCTTCTATCCTTGTAATCGCTTTCTCCCCTAAGTTTCTCCCACCTCTTATATGTATCTCCCTCCCTTCATCCGGAACTCCTTTTGCCTTACTCTGTAATATAACATCTGATACAGCACCTATACTGTATAGTGCCTCTCCCCTGAACCCAAGTGATTTTATATTATAAAGGTCATCAAGATTCTCTATCTTACTTGTGGTATGCCTCTTAAAAAGTTTGCCTATATCATCTGGCTCTATACCTACGCCATCATCTTTCACAGAGATTAATTTTTTTCCACCTGATTTTATCTCAATAATAATATTGGTAGCGCCTGCATCAAGTGAGTTTTCAATAAGTTCCTTAACAACTGCTGAAGGACCTTCTACCACTTCCCCTGCGGCTATCCTGTTTACTACTGTATCTGGTAAAAATTTAACCTTTCCCATCTTCCTTTATCTTTTCCTGAATCTGTTTAAGTTTTATACTTACCTCAAGAGGTGATATATTTTCAACATCAATGGACAATACCATCTCCTTTAATTTTTTAAGTGCTTCTATCTCTTTTTTTACATCTTCATAGGGGTCTTTTTTAATATCTTCAAATAGTGTATCTGTGTCTATCTGCATCTCCCCTATGATGTGCTCCCTTAAAGTCCCTTGAAGTTCAAGTTTAGAAAGAATCTCATCAGCATGTCTTATAATAGATTCTGGAATACCTGCAAGTTTTGCAACATAAATACCATAACTCTCATCTGTGCCACCCGGCATAATCTTGTGAAGAAATATAACCTCACTACCACTCTTCTTAACAGCCACATTATAATTTTTAACTCCTTTATTATTTTCAGCAAGTCCAGTAAGTTCATGAAAGTGTGTTGCAAAAAGTGTCCGCACCTTCATCTTTACCAGATATTCAGCAACAGCCCAGGCAAGCGAAAAACCATCATATGTACTTGTTCCCCTTCCTATCTCATCAAGTATCACTAAACTCCTTTCTGAAAGGTTATTGATAATATTTGCTGTTTCACTCATCTCAACCATAAATGTACTCTGCCCTTTTGTTATCTCATCACGGGCACCAATTCTCGTAAATATCTTATCCACCAGTCCAATCTTTGCTGCCTTTGCAGGGACAAAACATCCTGCCTGTGCCATTATAACAATCAAAGCCACCTGTCTTATATAGGTGGACTTACCTGCCATATTGGGACCCGTAATGATTAAAAAGTGGTTTTCCCTGTGATCTATAAGTGTATCATTGGGAATAAACACCTCTTCTATACTCCTTTCAACAACTGGATGCCTGCCTTCTTTAATAATTATCTCAAAACTATCATCTATTTCAGGCCTTATATAACTATTCCTTTCAGAGGCATTTGCAAATGAACATAGAACATCAATTTCAGCAATAGATGAAGAGATTTTCTGCAGTGGTGATGAGTATTTAAGTATCTCTTCTTTAACCCTTTCTATTACTTCTTTCTCTATTTCTAATATTTTTCCCTCTGCTGT
>JAMWBP010000089.1 GCA_023819365.1 Candidatus Omnitrophota bacterium | reverse complement strand
CAAACCTTGAGGAAGGGGATATATTATTTATAGATGAGATACATCGCCTTCCAAGAACAATAGAAGAATACCTTTACAGCGGAATGGAGGAGTTCTGTATAGATATTGTCATAGGTGAAGGACCAAAGGCAAGGTCAGTTAAAATCCCCCTTAAAAGGTTTACACTTGTAGGAGCAACAACAAGGATAGGGCTTCTCACCTCTCCATTGAGGAACAGGTTTGGTATAATGCACCGGCTGGACTACTATACTACTGAAGAACTTGAAGCAATAGTAAAGAGGGCAGCAGGACTTCTTAAGGTAGAGATAACAGAAGAGGGTGCAGAGGAGATAGCAAAAAGGGCAAGGGGTACCCCCAGGGTAGCAAACCGACTTCTCCGCCGTATAAGGGACTATGCACAGGTTAAGGGACGAGGAGTTATAGATGAAAAGATAGCAAGGCATGCCCTTGATAGGATGGATGTTGATGAGGAAGGGCTTGATGAGATGGACAAAAAGATTATAGATGTTATTATCACAAAGTTTGGTGGTGGCCCTGTGGGTCTGAAAAGTTTAGCCATAGCGGTTGGTGAGGAGACCGATACGATAGAAGAGGTGTATGAGAGTTTCCTTGTAAGGAAAGGTTTTATAAAGAAGACATCTCAGGGAAGGGTAGTAACTCCACTCGCATATAAACACCTTGGGATGGTGTATCCTGACAAAGAGAGTACCAACCTATTTTAAGAATGCTAAAAACAATAAACCTTAAAAAAAGATTTGGGAGAAAAGAAGCAGTTAAAGATATTTCTATCAATGTAGAAAAAGGCGAAATCGTTGGTCTTTTAGGTCCCAATGGTGCTGGTAAAACAACAACATTTGAAATGATTGTTGGCTTTCTGTCTCCGGATGGTGGGAGGATATTTCTTGATGATAATGATATATCAGACCTTCCTGTATGGAAAAGGGCAAGGGAAGGGCTTTTGTATCTACCGCAGGAGATCTCTTTATTCAATAAACTTACAGTGGAGGAAAATATCTATATCATTCTTGAGGAGTACTATAAAGACAGAAGAGAGATGGAAGAAATATGCAATAAGTATCTTTCAAAGGTAGGCCTTCAAGAATTTAAAAAGCATATCGCCGGGACCCTTTCAGGAGGAGA
The DNA here is from genome assembly GCA_023819365.1 of Candidatus Omnitrophota bacterium. Classification (GTDB taxonomy): domain Bacteria; phylum Ratteibacteria; class UBA8468; order B48-G9; family JAFGKM01; genus JAAYXZ01. The sequence continues at coordinate 3,574 of JAMWBP010000089.1, read as the reverse complement.
GAAAAGGCGGCTGGAGATAGCAAGGTGCCTAACACTCAATCCAAAGTTTTTTCTACTTGATGAGCCATTTTCAGGGATAGACCCAAAGACCGTTTATGAACTTCAGGATACCATTGTTGAACTTAAAAAGGATAACATCGGAGTTCTGCTTACAGACCACAATGTAAGAGATGCATTAAGGATTACAGACAGGGCATATCTGATACATAAGGGCGAGATTCTTATAGAAGGGACACCATCTGAAATTCTTTCACATCCTGACTCAAGAAAGGTATATTTCGGGGAGAAGTTTGAGATATGAAGAGAGAAAGGTGTGAGAAGGGATAGGTGAGATGAAAGATAAAGCAAAACTTAAGGTGGTTCCAGAACACATTGCTATTATTATGGATGGGAATGGCAGATGGGCAAAGAAAAAAGGACTACCAAGGATTGCAGGACACAAAGAAGGGCTTAATGCAGTGAGAGCCGTGGTAAAGGCAGCAAGAAAATATGGCGTTAAGTATCTTACTCTTTATTCATTCTCAACAGAGAACTGGAAAAGACCTGAAGATGAAGTAAGGTTTCTTTTCCATCTGATGGATGAGCGTTTGAGGAAGGAAGGGCAGCAACTACATAAAAACAATGTAAAGGTACTTTTTATAGGGAAAAGAGATGGGCTTCCTGTAAAACTTGTAAAGACGATGGGATGGGTTGAAAGGCAAACCTGTAAGAATACAGGGTTGAACCTTATATTTGCCATAAACTATGGCAGCAGACAGGAGATAACAGATGCAGTGAAAAGGATTATATCTTCAGGAGAGAAAGATATTACAGAAGAAACAATAGAAAAAAATCTTTATACAGCAGGTATCCCTGCCCCTGACCTTATTATAAGGACATCAGGAGAAAAACGGCTCAGCAATTTTTTACTCTGGCAGGCAGCATATACAGAACTTTACTTTACACCCATCTTCTGGCCTGACTTTAAAGAAGATGAGTTTTTGAAGGCACTTTTTGACTACCAGAGAAGGAAAAGGAGATTTGGAGGGCTTTCTGGATGAGAAATATCGTTATATTAGGAAGCACAGGAACAATAGGGCAGAATACACTTGAGGTCGTGAGAAGAAACAGGAAAAAGTTCAGGATAACAGGCATTGCCTGTCAGAAAAACAGGGAAGCCATTGCCAGTCAGATTGAGGAGTTTGCTCCTAAATATGTTTATACAGAAGAAAGAGATATCTCTTTTGAACACAGGTTTTCTGGGACAACTTTTTTATATGGAGAAGAAGGACTTGAAGAGATAGCAACACTAAAAGAAGCAGATATTATTATCTGTGCTATCCCAGGTATAAAGACACTAAAGCCAATAATAGCAGCGATAAAAAAGAAAAAGACGATTGGACTTGCAACAAAAGAAGTCCTTGTTGTGGCAGGTGATATCATAACATCTCTCTCCAAAAAGTATGGTGTAAAAATTTTACCGATAGATAGTGAGCATAATGCATTATTTCAGGCACTGAAAGGGGTAAAGAAAAAGGATATATCAAAGGTATATCTCACTGCATCTGGTGGTCCTTTTTATGGTATGGAGAAAAAGAGAGATATTTCTCTTGATGATGTTCTTGCCCATCCTGTATGGAAGATGGGGAAAAAGATAACAGTTGACTCAGCCACAATGATGAATAAGGCATTTGAGATTATTGAGGCACATTATCTCTTTAACCTGCCGTATAAAATGATAGATGTGCTTATACATCCTGAGGCAATTGTGCATGGTATGGTAGAACTTACAGATGGGACAATCAAAGGTATATTTTCTTTCCCTGATATGAAGATTCCCATAAGTTTTGTGCTGAACTATCCTCGCAGAAATGACTGTTGCTGGCAGCATATTGACTTTGGTAAGGCAGGGCTGCTCCACTTTTACCCTGTGGATAGAAAAGAGCCCTGGTTTTTACTCGCACTTAAAGCGATAGAAAGAAAAGGTTCTTTCCCTGTGGTCCTAAATGGAGCAAATGAAGAGGCGGTATCACTTTTCCTTAAAGGTTGTATCAGGTTTGAAGATATAATTCCACTTGTGCAGAGAGTTGTAGATAGCCATAAGTACAAGAAGGATATCTCTATTGAGGAGATAATCTTGATAGATAGATGGGCAAAAGATAAGATAAGAGAACTGGCAGGAGATAAAAAATGATTGTTTCTGTTATATCTATTCTGATACTTTTTTCTGTTATTATCCTTGTCCACGAGACAGGGCATTTTCTCGCAGCAAAAAGGGTGGGTATAAAGGTGGAGAAATTTTCTCTCGGGTTCGGTCCAAAGATATTTTCTTTTAAGAGGGGGGATACGGTCTATCAACTATCCCTTCTTCCATTTGGTGGATTTGTAAAACTTTCAGGAGAAGAAGATAGCATAGAGAAGGATGTATATAACGACTGGGAGTACATCGGAAAATCTCCAGGATATAGAAGCCAGGTGATAGTTGCTGGCTCTCTCGGTAATCTTATACTTGCGTTTCTATTACTTGTCCCTGTGTTTATTATAGGGGTTCCTGGATATGATGGCACAAAGATTGGTTCTTTTGTTGAAGGGCTGCCAGCAGAGACATCGGGTCTTAAAATTGGAGATGAGGTGCTTGAGGTAAATGGGCTTAAATGCAAGGAATGGTTTGATGTTCTGATAAATATTCGCAAGGCAATAGATAAATCACATAAAATCCCTGTTGAACTTACTGTAAGAAGGGGGATGGATATAAAAAAAATAAAGGTAATGCCTGGTATTTACAGAGAAGGAGACAGGGAACTATACATTCTTGGTATCTCTCCTATGGAGAAGATAGAAAAGTATACTCCTTTCAGGGCAGTTATAAGGGCATCAAAAGAGTTTATAAATATGCTTCAAGGTGTCTTTATAGCGATTAAGATGCTTATAACCAGACAGGCGTCTCCCAAGCAACTTTCAGGACCTATAGGTATTGCACAATGGGGGGCTGACCTTGCGCGGAGAGGGATAAGCAGGTTTCTGTATTACATCGCTTTTATCAGTATAAATTTAGGTATAGTGAACCTTCTTCCTTTCCCTGTGCTTGATGGTGGACATCTTGTTGGACTTGCTGGTGAAAGAATCATAAGGAGGCGTCCTTCTAAAAAGTTTTTGGAGTGGTCTGGATATATCGGTTTTATACTTATCATATCTCTTGCGCTCTATGTAACCTATAACGATATAATAAGGGTTCTGGAGGAGAGGGTTATAAGGAGATAGGGGGCTACAACCTTCACTCTGCCACTCACCCTAACCCTCTCCCCAGAGGGGAGAGGGAAAAAGCCCCCTCACCCATACCCTCTCCCCAGAGGGGAGAGGAAAAAGGTGAGGGGATAAAAAAGGTTTCCTTAATGGACAGGAAGACAAGAAAGATAAGGGTTGGTAATATCTACATAGGGGGTTATGCCCCTATCTCTGTTCAGGGGATGACAAAGTGCCCTACAGCAGACATAAAGAGTTTAATCACTGAAGCAAAAAGGATGGTAAAGGCAGGTGCAGAGATTATAAGGGTATCTATCCTTAATGAGGAAGATATAGCAGGACTTAAAGCACT